>DASVBA010000153.1:0-6631 GCA_036376095.1 Chryseolinea sp. | reverse complement strand
CGTTGCCACGATGATATGGTATTTCATCGAAGGGTACTATCACCGTAAGAACGAGCAGAATTTCAAGAGCAATGACTTTATGAAGTATTCTGTTTCAATGCCCGTCGAGCCCGCCGTTCTTACATTTTACAAAAGCAAGGTAAGCGAAAAATGGTGGCTTGAGGTCCCATATCCCAACGGTAAGGAACGGTATTCGCGAAACAGCATCGTGCCCTGCAGCTACAATGATTACCAAACCGCAGTGAAGGGTGAAGTCCCCGAACGTTACATTACCATGTTGGCGAAGTTGATATAAGGAAACAACGTATAGGACCGTAGAAAATACTTGGGAGTTGAGTGCTGAGTGTCTCTCCTGAAAACTATACCTCCTTAAGCTTTCTTCCAATAAATCATGCCTCCTACGGAAACCACAGTCGTCAAGGATAGGATCAGCACGATCGTAAGATGACCGCTATGATTGAGGCTAAGTACTGAGATCAGCACTTTGTCAACATTATTAAGGCTTATTAACGTAACGGCGCCTAGCACCACTAACAGCAACACGTTATAGAGAGTACCATGTCGAAACTCCACACGGATCAGCTTTCGGTCATTTGAGACGAGGATTAAAAAGACCACCAGCAGCGGTAAGATCAAACCATTAAGCGCTTGGACAACTAATATAACCGGAATCGGCCTCACTCCGGTCAAGCCAATCAAAAAACCCGTCAATAATACGACCATCCAGACCGCTTTGACGGTCCTTTCCTCTTTCGCTTCAAAAACGGTTCTGGCTATTATTCCGGACGCATAGGGCGCCGTGATAGAAGACGAAAAGCCCGCTGCAAAAAGTCCTAATGCCAGAGCAATCGCCGCGCCTTTACCTACCTTGACTTCAAAATCGGTGTAAAGATTGGCAAACGATGAAAAGTCGGTGATTGCAGTGCCGGCTATAAGTATAAATGCCGTGATCAGACCGCCAATCAGAATGGATATCGCAAGCCCTACACGCATCATCGGGACGGTTTGTCCTTTGCTTATCCCCGATCCCAGGAAGATATTGTACGGAACAACAGTTGTACCCACGAGACCAAGGAGCAGCAATTGGCCGTTAGCCGGGATGACCGGACGAATTGAAGCAGATAACACTTCCACGGCGCTTAGCTCCTGAGTTAAGGCCATAAGAAGGAAGGATATGCCCATGATCACCACTAACAACATCATAAGATTGGAGATCCAGCCAGGACTTCCTCGCCATAGCAGCACAAAAGAGACCGTTGCAACAATTATGGTGAGTAAGTATCCGCTAATTCCAGTGAGTAGATTAAGTCCGGACACCGCACCTAAAATATTGCCGGCCTCGTAGGCCGCACAGCCGGCAATAACACTGCCGCCGATCAGCCATTTCAGGAAATTTCCATTTCGTCTGCCAAATTTCACGGTAAGCGTCTGGCCGACATTCATACCGCTGGCTATAGTTATACGGGCGGCAACTTCCTGAAGTACAATGCAGGCCAATGTTGCAAATGTTACAGCCCACAACAAATCAAGTTTGAATGAAGAGCCTGCAGAAACCGCGGTGGTTACAGTACCTGGACCGATAAAAGCCGCCGATATGATCGACCATATCACAACGCTCTTCCAGGTTCTTGCTTGAGTCATGCAGTCCGGTTAGGTTCAGCGTGCCCGTTGGTATCTCAGACCACGTTATTCAACTGCTCTTTTATCTTCTCCAACTCTTCTTTCATGACCACGACGTGCTTCTGGATCGCAGCGTCACTTGCTTTTGATCCGATCGTGTTGATCTCTCTTCCGATCTCTTGTGAAATAAAACCCAACTTCTTTCCATTGCTTTGAGATTCTTTCAAAATATTTTGAAAATAATCGAGATGAGAACGTAGCCTCACTTTCTCTTCGTTAATGTCCAGCTTTTCGATGTAAAAGATTATCTCCTGCTCAAGCCTGTTTGTATCGTAACCTTCCTCACCAAAAAAAACGACCACGTTGCCTTTCAGTCTTTCACGTATCCGCTCAATCCGTTTCGGGTCAAGTTCTTCGATCTTCACAAGCTCGCCGCGAATTACCTCGCCACAGTCAGTTAACATTTTACCCAGGACTTTTCCTTCCTCTTTCCGGAACTCTTCACATTTGCCAATTGCATTTTCGATCGATGCCTTGACTTTCTTCCATTCTTCTTCTGTCGAGCCTTCCTTAACATTTGTCTGAATGACATCCGGAGAATTCAAAGCCAGCTCAAAGAGGCCTTCATAAGGCGCCATAACACGGTCCGCAAGTTTTTTCAATTCACTGAAATAGGCGACGAACAGACTCTGATTGTATGTTTGTTTTATCTCCTGGTCTCCGTGACGCTGATATTCGACGACAAGAGATACCTTACCCCGCTCCAGCCGTTCGCTGATAATGTTCCTGACTTCAATTTCTTTATCAGAGAATATCTTGGGTAACCTGAGGTTCAGGTCCAGAAACTTGGAGTTCAAGCTTTTGATTTCAGTTGTAATCTGAACCTGGCCATCGTCCTGGGAGTTTTGGCCAAAGCCAGTCATCGATTTGATCATCGGGCGTCTGTTACAATTTTAGAAGGGATGCAATATCGAAGTTAATGATATGGCTGGATAAGATTAGATCGAATTTATTCTCTAAAAGTCAAAGCCCAATGTCACGTAGAATCTTGGTTTGCTTACCTCGTAGTTTTCAACCGGCCATGCGAGGTCAAATTTCATGTAATAACCAAGCATCACCGTGCGCATTCCGAGACCATAACTATACAACCACGGATTGAGATAATTCTTCAGTTGAGCTTTAAACGGACCGTTAACGATCTCCTCATAACTCACGCTGTTCTCGGAGTTAAACGGTGGCTTACCTGACCAGCTCGTTCCAATATCATAGAAGGCAATGAACTGCATGTTACGCAGGAAGTTTGAAGAGATCGGACCGCTTGACAACGCGCGTATGAGGGGCACTCTGAATTCAGCATTCGCCATCAATACACTGTTGCCGAATAATGTTGCATAGTCGAAACCTCTGAGTGAGGTAGCAAACTCCACAAAGAGGATATCCTGATTCTCGCCGGGGTATCCAAGCGGGTTGGGCTCACCCTCACTTGTCCTGCCGTCTTTGCGTGTGCTGTTAAAGAACCAATTGTCCATCCCGCCAAGCAGATACTTCTTCGGTGCGCGACCAAAGAAAGTCCCTCCATAGCCGCGAACGGCAAAAACTATTTCCTTGTAGATCTTTTGATAATGGCGAATGTCGATTGATGCCTGGCTGAAGCTCAGATCCTCGTCTTTAAGTCCCTGATGGTGCTGGAAGCTGATCTTCGCACGCGTTCCTTCGATCAGGTTAAGGCCAGTAGACACTGAGTTATCATACACAAGCTCCGATTTGATACCTGCATACATATTATTGATAGGATCACCTGTCGGCGGTGTGGTCGGATAATCTGCGGGTCCAAGACTTACTGATCGAGCCAACGCTCCAAAAGGTTTCAACGTAAAACGAATTCTGTCCGAAAGAGGAAGTGATGCACTTACTTCTATCCTGTTGAGCGAATAATGATACAGGTTTGGCTGTACTCCGTCTTCTAACGGCTCAGCTTTCCAACGGATGCCCCTGCGATCAACGCGTGCACTGAAATCGATCAACGATTTGAGATATTGGAATTCTGCGTAAAAATCACCGTTGCGCAAATCAACACTGGTCATCAATCCACCGAAGAAGCGGTAGTTCTCCAACATATCGTTCATTTGTGTTTCGATAGATATTCCCAACCCCCTCAGCGGATCTACCACGAGGGACGTGACGAGGTTATTGGAGCTGAACTTCGATTCATATGGAAAAGGACCTGTGATACGGCTTTTCTCGCGGGCCTTCATGAAACGCGTAAGGAATGATTCTTCCGGCTGAGTCTGTTTTACGGCTTCATCCTCAAAGACATAATTGTCTGTATTCACCACATCTTTCATCGCCTGCCTGTTCTTGGTGACCAGTGAATCGGGAGTTGCTGGCGTACCAACCGTTGGCGCTGCTAACGTGTCTTTCTTGATAACTTCGAGTGAGTCTGCGGCCTCGCGTGGTACGGCAACAGTATCAGGTTGTACTGCGGCAGAGTCACGGTTTGGCTGAGATTCCTTCAATCGCGAATTGAGCAGGTCCTTTATGCTCATGGTCTTGTCCTCCTCCTGCTGTTGTCGCCTGCGATCCCTGATCACTCTGGCCTGCTGAAGATCCTTCCTACGCGTGGCCGGAGTAAACACCTGGCGATTAATGTTAAATGCGCGATCGACAAAAATGTTCTCCTTAAGATTCTTTGTCATCACCATCGAAAGGGTATTCGATGAAAAGTTAAGATCATAATCCTTTATGCTTGACGCGTAGCTGGTGACCTGCGAATAAATACCTGTTGTTTTGTTGAACTTGAACAGGTTCACAATTCCCCTCTGATCGCTCAGGTAGTAAAAGTTATTTTCATCCAAAGCCTGCGGTGAATGATCCTTGCTCAAGGTGTTGGTCAGGCGCGTGAGAAGAAATTTTGTGCTGTCCAGGTCGTAAATGAAGAGATTATAGTTGTTCGTCAATTGTTCAAACTGCAACCGGATGTTCGCGCGAAGTGTATCTGAAGTGCGGTTCGAGCTGAAAACGATGCGGTTGGTATTAGGAATGAATGTAGGATCGAGATCGTCATAAATATCATTCGTCAATCGGCGGGGCGCACGATTTCGTTTTGCGCTCATCAGGAACAGGTCGCTCTTTCCTTCGAAGTCCGCGCTAAGGATTACAAGACGCCCGTTACTGGAGAAATCGAAGCTCCGTACGTTACTAAACCGCTCAAGTTCACGAGGTATTTTCGTTTTCGTCGTAAAATCATAGAGCCAGAAAATGTATTCTCCGTTCTTGACGCCAATCACACCAAGCGTGTTTGCATCCGCCCAGGCTAGTAGTGGAAGACGATAGTCCACCCGTTGCTTTATAACCTTGCTTCCACCGGAAATGATAGTCTTCTCTTTTCCGCTCTCTAGTGATCGCACCTTTACAATATACCGCCCCCTGTCGTTCTCGGCATATGCAATGCTGCGGCCATCGGGGCTGATCTTTACGGTCGTGAATTCAGTGGTCTTGTTGTGCTGTTGTGTGAACGAATTGGAGTCCTGCGGGTTCTGATATGATTTGTTTACAGACACCTCCATATCCGTGTAAAATTTCCTCCACTCGGCTATGAGCTGTTTAAGTGTTATACCAAGTGTGATGAGAATGCTTTTTTCTTCATTACGGGTCACACGTGTATAGTTCAGAATATTTGCTACGCTGCTCTTTCCGTATTTTTCAGCGATAAAGTTCCACATTGATTGTCCTACAAGGCCAGCTTCTTTGCCGGAAAGCTTTGTCGCTCTTCTCGCTTTACGTGCGGCCATCAACTGGCGAATGTAATCGTCCATTTCCATGCTCCATCCTCTCGCGACATAGAGCGATGCTCCATCTACAAACCATTCGGGAAGGTTCATAAGGATCGAGCTTTGGAACATATCCTTCAGGTTTCCGCCAAACATCATTTCATTGATCATGAGGTCAGAGATCTGGAATAATAGCTCGTCCTTGAATTCCTGGGCTGTTCCCAGGTGGGCTACTTCAACATAGGGTTTAATAAATTCCGTTTCTCCGCCAACATTGAACACGTTATGATTAAGTCCCACGTTGCTTTGGCGCAGATCACTCAATGAGTTATAAAGAAAGACCTTTGTCTTAAAGTATGGCGGGTATCCGATGAGATCCGTGATCCTGTCAAATTCCCCTTCAAGGTATTCGAGTGCTTCCTGAGCAACGGCTTTGCGCGAATCATAGTAGTAAACATCGAAGTTCTCACCACTTAGGTACACCCAATCAAACTGGCGGTATTGGATCCGGTTTTTACCAAAGACTTCCCTTGACTGCTGGGCCCGGACCTGGAAAAAACTTAGTAAGATCAGTGCTAGTGTAGTAAAAATTCCGCTTCGCAAAATCATATTCATTTAGGGGAAGACCAATATAATAATTTATAACGTTCGATATCCACCTCTTTGTTTATCGGCTCATCATTTTCAATGAAGCGGACCAAAACGTCTGAAAAGTAGGGGGCCAGGCTCACTCCTTTCGTTCCCATTCCATTAAAGGTAAAAACCCTTTCCAACGCCGGATGCCTTCCCAGGATTGGTCGACGGTCTGGCGTGGTAGGTCTGAATCCATATTCCTGGTGAACAATATTAAAGGGAAAACTGATCAATTCTTTGGTTTTTTCTATCAATTCAGCTTTCGCTTTTTCGGTTGTGCCGGGCTCTTTATCCTGATGGTCGTACGTCGCTCCGATGCGCCAATTACCGGAGTCTGCAGTTGGAACGACATACACCCCCCTGTTTATTATCATGCTTTCCCTGTAATCGCACTGTATCTGCAGCGTTTCACCCTTCAAGGGCCGGATCGGCAGCCAGTGAAACCACGAATTGTCATGAGCTCCGGTGCAGACGACAAGCCGTTCCGCCTCTAAGTTCAGATAACGAACTCCCTGGCTATCTGCGACCACGTCCCCTTCCATGATATGCGCTTCCAGAAAAGTCCCCTCGCGTTCGATCAACCGCCGGACTGCATCAAGGTATGCAGA
>DASVBA010000630.1:0-4109 GCA_036376095.1 Chryseolinea sp. | reverse complement strand
TTTTCAACATCTGGAGAGCCCGTTCACGGTTGGCGTGCTGGGACCGTTCCACCTGACATGTGATCACAATTCCCGTTGGCTTGTGAGTAAGTTGGACTTTAGTCTCAACTTTGTTCACGTTCTGCCCGCCGGCACCGCTTGATCGTGCAGTTTGATACTCCAGGTCAGCAGGATTGATCTCAATTGAAACATCTTCCACTTCGGGCATGACAACAACTGAGGCTGCCGATGTATGCACTCTTCCCATTTGCTCTGTCGCCGGAACCCGTTGAACGCGGTGCACGCCGGACTCAAACTTTAACAGCCCGTACACGCCTTCCCCGGCAACACTGCAGATCACTTCCTTGTATCCGCCTGCAGTCCCCTCGGTTACATCCAGTACCGTCATCTTAAGCCCGCGTCTCTCACAAAAACGCTGGTACATCCTCCATAGATCGCCCGCAAAAATGGCGGCCTCATCTCCTCCAGTACCCGCACGGATTTCCAACATGACGTTCTTATCGTCGTTGGGATCTTTAGGAATAAGCAGCTCCTTCAACTCGGTCTCGATGCTTTCAATTTTTGGAGACAGCTCATCGATCTCAGACTTGGCAAATTGCCGCAGTTCCTCATCCTTTTCTTTTTGCAATAGCTCCTTTGCCTGCTGAAGATGATTGCGAGCATCCTTAAACTGCTTGTATTTGAGGACGATCTTCTCGAGGTCCCGATACTCTTTGCTGAGCTGGGAAAACTTCTTCATGTCCTTCATCGTCTCAGGTTGAGCGAGTAATTGACCCACTTCTTCGAATCGGAGCTTTATTTCCTCGAGTTTTTCAATCATAACCTATAATCAACCGGCAAAGTTAATAAAAAGTCCACAGCAGTTGGTGAAATGAACGACAGTGGAAATAAAGACGAATTTGTTACGTGGATATTGTTTTTCACCCCGGGCTTGCAATTCACGACAAGCGCCATGAACTTTGAAACCATGAAAACGGGGATTTTGGTTGTAACGGCATTACTGATGGGATGTGGAGGGTCTCTGTCGGACGAGCAGCGGAAGCGATTGCATGAAGGCATAGACAAGCAAAAGATCGTCAAGCTCAGCGATTCCGAAATAATGTCTGCGTCACTTGATCAGGGGAGGATAATTTTCGACGCACTTGACAACGTAAAGTTTGTGCCTTCAAAAGTTGATTCTGTTGCACAGCGATACGACGTGAAGATCCGCTGGATAACGCCTGGGGCAAACAATGCGCTGGAGGTCGAAAATCAACTCATAGAAGCTTATGTTGTCGGAGCGGAGACAGGTTCGACTCAGGACAATGTCCAGGAACTTCATGGTCCCAATACTGTTGAATATGATTCACTCCTGTACTCGCGACCCGTAGTGACACCGATGCCCGACGGTGCCGTAAACGTTGAAGGAGTCTGGAATATTTATATGTCAAAAAAGAACATCATCCTTTCTGTCGCTCAGAAGCAATAAGCTCTAACGTTTTGGGACGCGTTTATATCGCCAGCAGTCCACAAGATGATCATTAACCAGCCCGCAGGCCTGCATGTGTGCGTAGATTACGGTGCTCCCCACGAACTTGAATCCGCGTCTGATCAGATCTTTACTAAGCAGATCGGATTCTTTCGTTGTGGGCTGTATTTCCTTTATGCTTTTCCATTTGTTAACAATGGGCCTTCCGTTCACAAAGCTCCAGATATACTTGTCAAAGCTTCCAAATTCCTTTTGTACCTCCAGGAATCGTTTTGCGTTGTTGACGGCGGCATTAACTTTTAATTTGTTTCTTACGATACCGGGGTCCTGGAGTATCTTTTCAATCTTCGAGGGTGAGAATCGGGCAACTTTGACCGGATCAAAGCCCGCGAAAACCTTTCGATAATTTTCACGCTTCTTCAGGATCATTGACCAGCTCAATCCAGCCTGAGCTCCTTCGAGCAGAAGAAACTCGAAATGCACTCTATCATCGTGTACAGGTACCCCCCATTCGTTGTCGTGGTATTGGATGTACTCTTCAAATTTTAGACACCAGGGACATCTGGACTTTTCCGGCTTAGACATATTCAATTGTTTACTGAGAAACTTACGCTACCAAATCTATAAATTGTTACTTTTATTTCTCGGGGAGAAGCATCTGATTAAATCCTTAGTGTCTAAAAATCTAAACTCAATACCAATGAAAAGGTTCGCGTTGATTTGCCTGGGTGTGATTCTAACAACGGCTGCCCACAGTCAAAAGATTGACTTTGATAAAAAATTAAAAGAACTGGGAATAGAATTATCACCGCCAGCCAAACCTATCGCTAATTATGTGAAGGCAGTGCGAGTTGGCAATTTGTTATTTCTTTCCGGGCATGGGCCAACTAAAGCTGACGGATCAAACATAACCGGCAAAGTTGGCAAGGATTTGACCTTAGAACAGGGTTATGAAGCCGCAAAGCTTACAGCGGCGGGAATGATATCAACGCTAAAGGCCGAACTGGGTGACCTTAACAAGGTGAAGCGGATTGTTAAGGTAAACGGGTGGGTAAATTGTTATCCAGATTTTGCCGATCAACCAAAGGTCATTAATGGATGTTCAGATCTGATGGTTGCCATTTTTGGCGAAAAAGGCAAACACGCACGGGCAGCTATGGGTGCAGTTGCACTCCCGTCAAATATCGCCGTTGAAATTGAAATGGTGATCGAAGTGGAATAGGAGTGTTCCTGGATCAGTACTTAGTCCATTCGTAAACAGTATAGTGTGAACCGTCCATACCCATCGCTGCATAAACTTTCATCGCCCGTTCGTTGGACTTATCAACGTAAAGTCGGAGAGCAATAAGATTCGGATCTTTTTCTATCATGGAGATTACGTTGTCGTACATCGCCTTGAAGACCCCCTTCTTGCGGTGCGATTCGCGCACATAAACAGACTGAAGCCACCACGCCATTCCATTTCGCCAGTCGCTCCATTCGTAGGTGATCATATGGCAGCCCACGACATCCTCACCGTCGCTGGCGACATAATAAAGACCTTTGCCAGGATCGGCAAACATTGCTTCCATCCCTTTTCGAAGGGTTGCTGCGTCCAGGGTTACTCCTTCCGACTCGTAGGCGAGCCGTTGTTGAAAATCGATCAATATATCGATGTGTTTTGGAAGCGCTTTTTGAATCGTTATCATATTTTATCCTAATGCCTGGTTAATATCATCGATGAGGTCCTGGGTTTCTTCAATCCCTGTAGAGAAGCGTACGAGGTTATCCGTAACGTCCATTGCCAGACGTTGCTGCTCGTTCATCTTAACGTGGGATGTCTTTGTTGGAGAAGTAACAGTTGTTTCAACACCACCAAGACTGATTGCTCGCTTTATCAACTTCAGCCGGCTCATGAAACGGTCGGCATTGTCCTTCACTTCGAATGATAACATTCCGCCAAAGCCTCCTGTCATTTGTGCTTTCGCAATTGAATGACCGGGATGTTGCGGCAGTCCCGGATAAAAAACACGGGTGATCCGGTTATCATGTTGCAGAAAGTTCGCGATGGACATCGCATTGTGATTTTGCTGCCGAACACGCAATACGATAGTTTTCAGGCTTCTTTCCACTAGCCAACAGGTATGAGCATCCAATGACCCTCCAAAATGTATCGCGCTATTCCAGATATTTTGAAGTAGTTTACGCGACGTAACAACGACCCCGCAACAGATGTCGCTATGGCCGCCGATGTATTTGGTTCCGCTGTGTGCAACGATGTCGATCCCGAAGTTTATCGGATTTTGATTCACAGGGGAAGCGAACGTATTGTCAATAATGGTGATGATGCCATGTTTTCTGGCGATATCCGCTACGGCCTTAATGTCGGTAATCTTGAGCGTCGGATTGGATGGTGTTTCGATATAAATCAGACGCGTTTCGGGACGTATCGCAGTTTCGAAATTTTTTGGATCTGAATATTCAACCATCGTATAATTCATCCCAAACCGCGGTAATTCATTAACGATAGCGTGATGAGTTCCGCCATACAGTTCGTTTTGAAAAATGGCGTGATCACCTTTTTTCATAACGGAAAAGATGGACGTTAGAATAGCAGCCATGCCCGAGCTGAAGATCATTCCATCTTCGCCGTTTTCCAGGG
>DASVBA010000125.1:0-5005 GCA_036376095.1 Chryseolinea sp. | reverse complement strand
TGCTCCGGAGGAGCACCCTGTCCGTAGAAAATGAACATCGGCATTCCCCAGGCTCCGGAGGAGCCACCTAAGACGCACACACCATCAATGAAACGCAAAACGCGTTGACCTGAAAAACGTAGCTATCAAGATTTGCTGCGGAGGAGCACCCTGTCTGTTGAAAAGGAACATCGGCATTCCCCAGGCTCCGGAGGAGCCACCTAAGACGCAGACACTATCAATGAAATGCAAGTCGCGTTGACCTGAAAAACCTAGCTATCAAGATTTGCTCCGGAGGAGCTCCTGGCTGTAGAAAACGAACATCAGTCATTCCCCAGGCTCCGGAGGAGCCACCTAAGACGCACACACCTTCAATGAAACGCAAAACGTTGACCTGAAAATCGCGCTATCCAGATCTGAAAATCCAAAGATTCAACCATACCTCATGGCGTAAGGTCGTTCCAAAATTCACGACTGCGGACGAGGATCCTGTCTGTAGAAAACGGCTGTCGATTTTTTCTCGGGCTACGGAGGAGCGAACAACAGCGCATGCAGGTGCACTGAAAATTCGAATATTGCCGGAGCAGAAAATCTAGACCGTGATTTTGAAAATCAACACGCGTCGCTATTTACTCTTCCTTGCTTTTTTGATGGGTTTGGCCTTTGCAGCCGCTAAGTTCTGTTGCAACCGAAATTTCGTGATCTTCTTAACTAGCTTCAGCGGCAAGGGGTGGTCGAGCGGAAATTGAATGGTTCCCCGTCCTGACGTTTTGTACGGCGCAAAATCTTTTTCAAATCCTTTACGGGGGACCGGATAGAGACCAATGTGTTTCTTATATCCGGCAAAATAAAGAAGGTACTTTCCGTTCAAAGTAATGCATGGAATTCCGTAACTGATCTTCTCCTCTGCTCCAGGCACTCCTTCTTTTATCGTTTCTCTAATCTGCTCCAGCATTTGCCGTGTATCTTCCTGAAATCCGGCGATGTAGTCGTCAATGGTAGAGGTTTTTTTTGCCATGCGCTAAATTTTGGAGTCTGGCAAATTTAGAAAATCCATTTTGTTCCTGCGGCGTGTTGGCTAAGCAATTTGTAGCGCTCAATATTTCGTCATGTCAATCCAGAAATGCTCGGTGGTGGTCCTGTCCTCCACATCAACTTTAAGAAAATCAGAAAACTCCCTCAACGCATGCAGGAGTTCCTTTTTGTTGGTGTGAGTAACAAGATCAAGCTTGTCATTGTCCAGGATTAACGTTCCTGTGTAATCGGTCCAATCCATTTGTCGCGATTGTATCCTCGTGTTGACCGTCTGCGAATGATTCCCTCTCGAAACAACTATCTTGTCTATGTGTCGGAAACGCTTTTTGTCTCTATTCAGGGGAATCCATAAAAATGAAAGATAGTCATCATACGATTTGTCGCCAAGGTTGATTTCTGTCACATACTTAGTGGTGAGGATTATTACTCCCAGCACGATCAGGATTAAGCCCCATATCGGATGTTCGATAAAAAATAAATATCCGCCGGCCCCAAATAACAAAGGCGTCGCATATTTCATTCCTTTTGGAAAATAGGGGATGATGATCTTCTTGCTCATGAAAAGCTGGCTATAAGTTACGCGTTATTAGTTGGGGTGGTTTATCGTGCTGATTTGCGCCTGCGCCGCTGGAAATTATCATGCATAAATGCATGCCCACACCCACGCACTAAACTTATAACTCATAACCCTTAACTCAAAACTTTCTTCAAGTATTCCATACTTGACCGCAAACTCTCTATAGCATTGGGCGGCATGTCATGTTCAACAAAAGGGTGCTGTAGTCCGGCGAGCTTAGCATTGTCGAATATACGTTTGAAGTCAATGACACCACTACCGACAGGCATCAGAGTTTTGTAATCTTTGTCAAAATCTTTTACGTGCCACAACGGGAACCTTCCCGGATGTTTTTTGAATAACTCAACGGGGTCGACACCCGCTTTGGAAACCCACGCAAGGTCCAATTCCATCTTAATATCTTTGGCGAGATCCGATAAAAAGACGTCATACGGAACGAGACCATCTACCGTCTTGAACTCGGCATCGTGATTGTGATAACATAGTGTTACTCCCGATTTCTTGCAGGCTTCTCCGGCGCGGTTTAGAATTTCCACGGAGCTCTTCACGGCATCGCCGGTCTTCACGTCGATGCTGGCACAGACCAGGAATTTGATACCCCCTTCAGCAACTTCATCGACCAATTCCTGTGCGTTGTCTTTCAGCGTTCGCATCTTGGTCAGGCCCTCAGGTACTTTCATATCAGGAGGTGGAACAAATGGGGTTCCTAACACATGATGTGCTCTCCAGGCTAAGCCGAGGTCTTTTGTCATTTGAAAGAACTCTTTTGGCTTCATCCCATAGTATCCACCCTTCATGCTGAAGGCAGACTCCAGTTCTTTGTATCCCAGATCGGCTACCTTCTTCAACGTACCAGTGACATCGTTGTCGATCTCACGAAAGAACGTGAAGAGTTGAACTCCGAGGGGGCGCATTTTTTTGAAACTGGCCCACGACAATTGTGGAACGGCGAGGCTTCCAACAGCAAGCATACCCGTACTCTTCAGGAACTCCCTTCTATTCAGCATAGTTGTGACTTTAGATTAGTAAAAGATTGAGCATTGTGTACAAAGTACACATCAAATTTAAAATAAAAAAACGCCGTTTTGCAACAAATAAAAGCGGACTTACATCATTCAACCTTTAATCCCTCGACAGGATTGAATTTCATAACTTTTGTGATCTGTGTTGAAAGTGTTAATAAAAAAAGTGCTATCAGAATAATTACTGCGATAAAGACTCCGGATATTCCAAAAGGCATGTGGTACGCATATGACGACGATAACATAAGTTTTCCCCCCATGTACCCCAGGGGTACTCCGATGACTAGCGAAATGCCAAAAAGAATGACGTACTGCCGGCTGATGGTTGCCGTGAGATTTTTTATCCCGGCACCCAGCACTTTACGAATACTGAACTCCTTTGTTCTTCCGGCGACATTGAGTGTGAGAAGTCCGTACAATCCAAGTCCTGCCAATACGATTGCCATGCATGAAAATGTTCTCCAGACGAGATTATAAATGCCGATTGTTTCAAAATAAGTACCCCACACATCTTCCTGGTATCCACCATCAAAGGGAGTTTCCGGAAAAAGTTGTGCCCAACGGGCCTGCAGCTGCTTATATGTTTCCAACGCTGTACCTTCTCTTGCTCTCAATGACAAATAACGGTATTCACCTTCGTCAGCGACTCTGAACATCGTGGACCGGATAGGCATGACAAAGCTGTGGCTGTGAAAATCCTTAACTACACCGATCACTTCGAATTGAGCGCTATCGATCCTGAAAACTTGCCCAACGGGCTGGGTCCATCCAATACTTTTAGCCATGAGTTCATTTATCACAACGGACTGCCTATCACTTCCCTGATGTTCTTCAAACGCGCGTCCCTGCAGCAACTGAATCTGCATTGTTTCAAAGTAATTCGCATCCACTGCAAGTTCATCCACTTCATATTCACGGTCACCGAAGTTGAGCACTGTCGTCAAATTCTTCTTACCGACATGATGGGCGGAGCCAGAAAGGCTTACCACGTCAGGGTCCTGCTCCATCAGCGGGGCTAGTTTCTCAAATGATGTTTTGTCCGGAAGCAGCGCATACATGGTCTCGTGCGGATTGTAACCCCAGCTTCGTTCAGAAAGATAATTTGTGTTCTGTGTGAACATCACCGTCACTATCATAAATATGCAGCTGAGTGTCATTTGAATGCAAAGCAGTATTTTGGTTATCGGATTCTTCTGTCCAAATCTTACAGTTCCCTTGAGAATCCCCACGACCTGGAATCTTGAGATGTATATCGAAGGGTAAATTCCGGAAGCTATACTGGTAAACAATAACACAACGACAAGGTAAATCCATAGCCTGGGATCAGTAAGCCGGAAATCCATATTAAAATCCCACAGGCCTTCGAAACCGGGGATAAAAATCGTCATCGCCATGATAACTCCGACGATCAGCGCAAAGAACGTGATAAGCACATTTTCGGATAAGAACTGAAAGATAACGATACCCCTGGTGGCACCTATAGATTTCCTTACTCCAATTTCTTTCAATCGCTTCGCAGCGGTTGCAATGGCGATATTGATGTAGTTAAAGCTTGCAAGTGCGAGCAACAAAAGACTTATACCAATCAGCCAATTGATGGTTGCATAGTTAGTTTGGGAACTCCTTGAAATATCGTCGCGGATATCCTCGGAACGCTGGTGCAATGTAGCCAACGGTTCGAAAGCGAACGATGAGATAGCCCACTCTTCTTTTACGGCTTCATGCTGAAGCTTTTTGTATTTCGCCATCGCTCCAGACACCGTTCCTATATTAACACCGCCATCAACCTGGATGAAAGTTGCGTCCACGAATGCACTCCAGTCATGCAAATCATAGTCTGGGGTAGACGTTCCCAGGTTGTCGAAATTGATCAGAAAATCGAACCTGATGGTAAGCGCCTTAGGAAATTCTTTGGCGACCCCGGCGACTTTGAATGCCTTACTCCGCTGATCATTAAATTTCACTACCAGGGTAAGTCCGACAGGATTCTGATCGCCAAAATATTTGATCGACATCGGCTCGCTGAGAATGATACTATTAATATCCTTCAACGATCCAGTTGTTCCCCACTTCAACGGAAACGTAAACATTTCAAGGAACTCAGGATCTGTATAACGTATTCGTTCATGAAAAACATTGTCTTCATATTTGACAACAACATTACGGTCTTCCACCCGGCATACTTTCTTCACATGTGCAAGGTCGCTCTTCATCATTTCGCCCAATGGCCTTGGGGTTGTGCCGTATTGTTGGGGAGTGCCTTCGCGATCAGCGAAAAATGTAACGAGGAACACTTCGTTCTTAAGTTCATGGAACTGGTCTGTACTGTATGTCCACCGCGCAAATGCATACGCGAATACACAGATGCCTATGGCTGCCGCCAATCCGAAGA
>DASVBA010000629.1:0-4059 GCA_036376095.1 Chryseolinea sp. | reverse complement strand
TTTTCAACGACTTATAGATCACGGTCAACTCGTTGGCGAGGTCGTAATCAAGCAACTCTTTTTCCAATTTTTTTAATGTCGCAACGGAGATTGCTTTTTTCTTGGTGAAAAGTACTTCATTGATATTAGCGACTTTTCGTAAGACATCGGTCCGGGGACTTTCCAGCTGACCCATCAGGTACTCTTCGATCTTCAGGTTTAACCTGGAACGCAGAGTATAATACGCATTGGCATTGACGTCCAATTCCGTCATGATCTTGTTATCGGACAACTGCCGTTCACGGAGTGACTTTAAAAGATATGCAGACTTCTCTGCATTGCTTTCTATTAGGGAATCGTGAATTGCTTTGAAGTCTTTTTCGGAGAGTTGTTTGATGATATTCTTAAGCTTTGCCATGCGTACGCTTGTAACAAAGTGAAAATTTACAAAATTTATTACATCATGCAAGACGCTTAACAGCAGTTAAAGCGATTCTTAGGTGTGAAGTTTGTAGTTTTACACCCGCTAAGAATCGTCCAATTGTTGATGGTCAGAATCATATTCGTATGTACTGTTGTGCTCTTGTCCGTCCCCGTCCACGGGCAGGTCTCGTCCGAACGTCTGGCCTTGAATAACATTGAAAAGCGTAAGTGGGACAAAGCCTTTGGCCAGTTGAGCAAGGCACTTTCCAAGGATAGCCTTAACGTCGCGGCATCGTATGTTATGGGTTGCTATTTTTTTGCTCCGGACAACCCCGAGTTTCAGCTCGACTCTGCCTACCGTTACGTCCAAAAGGCCGCCAGGGACTTTGAATTGTCATCATTAAAGCAAAGGGAGCGTTGGAAGAGGTTTCCACTGGACAGCATTGGTATAGTTGATCTCAGAGTGAAAATTGATAGCGCGGCATTCGAACGGGCGAAGCAATTCGATACGGAAAACAGCTATATCGATTTCATAAACGGTTTCCCCACGGCCGCAGAGCAGACATTGGCGCTTTCACTTAGGAATAAGGCAGCATACCGCCTGGCGCAAGCCGAAAACAACCATCATGCATTCAACAACTTTATCTCTAAATACCCCGATTCAGAACAGATTGCCGAAGCCAGGGCCCGGTATCACGAGCTATTGTTCCAAGATATTACCAGGGACAAGCGTTTGGCCAGTTACAAACTTTATCTGCGTGAGTACCCGGGTACTTTGTACGCCGTCGAAGCCGAAAGGAATATCCTTGAAATATCAACAGCCGATGGGACCATCGAAAGTTATCTTGCCTTTATCAAAGAGTATCCGTCGGGCACATCGACCCGGCGTGCAAACAGCATCTTGTTTCATTTAGTCTCTGACGATCAAAAAAGAGAGCTTTACCCCCATGAACAAAACAGTGATTCCCTAAACGCCATCGTAGAATTGATGCGCGGATATCTCGTTCCGTTCCTTCACGACGGCCGGTTTGGCTTTATGAACCAGCAGGGTATCGAAGTAATAAATCCGGAAACAGAGGAACTTGACAAACACTATCGTTGTGGTAACTTAACCGACGATGTAATAAGGCTTCCCCACAAGCTCGTCGCTATCAACGGTGCCACTATTTATGATCATGCCGTTGAAAACGTTGAGGACTTGGGACATGGGTTCTTAACAATTGAAACAGATACCTGCACGTTCGTGCTGCATAAGACCGGTTTCACTGTTGGTGAAAAGTGTATTCAAAGTGCCAAGGTCGTGAACGGCAAATTTCTGGCACTCCAAAAAAATTCACTTTGGTCCCTGTGGACACTCACGGGTCGATTGTTGTTGCCGTTTGGATGGGAAGACATCCAGGTGATAAAAGATGTAATCATACTCAAAGCGAAAAACAAGTATACAATTACAACTGAAGAGGAAGTTGCCGCATTGGCCGATCAAAATGAACTTGGTTTGACGGAATTTGCAGACGAGGTTAAAGGTTGGAGAGGCGACTTTATTTGGGTAAAATCGGGAGCGACCGAAGGTATTCTGAATCAAAATATGGACACGGTTGTTCAAGTACGCGATCACGTTCTTTCACCCGCGTACTTTGGGTTCATCGCAAAAAGGAACAATGTCTTCCAGACCTGGAACGATGCAGGTGACACCTCACGGCACTTTAGACAAGTAGTTTCAATGGAGCCCTGGACTGCAGTTCGTACGGACAGTTCATGGCACTTGTTTGACGCAAAAACAAACAGTTTTCAGAGCAGTCACTATGACTCCGTTTTTTTTGTCGGACCCACTGCCGTGGGAATCAGGAGCGATAGTACTACGATCCATTTTTCAACAAAAACTTCCATTACCGTAGCCCAGCCCGCTCGGGTGGATTTTATTCCAGGACAAGAATCCTTTTTGTTGCTGGAGCAAGGCGCGAAAAAAAACCTCTTCGATTTAGACGGAAAAAAGCTCGCCGTCCTTAATTACGACAATGTGCAGTTTGCCGGGCAGGGATTTTTTGTGGTTTCAAAAAAAGAAAAAAAGGGCCTGATAAACTCGGCGGGCAAGTTAGTGCTGCCCATCGAGTATGACGCCATTGGTACTGCAAGCAAAGGAACGGTATCATTGCTTAAAGGAACAAAGTTTGGATTATTTGACTGCAAAACACGTAAGCTTATAAAACCGCAATACAGCAAGAACCTGACCTTTTATAATAACAATCACCTCATCGCCTACAAGGATGGAACGGTCGGACTTATAGGATGGGATAACAAGCCTTTGTCCAAACTTCAATTCAATGAGATTCGATTCTGGAATGATACCACCGCAATTGTACGTAAGGATGGGCGTTGGATGCTATACGCCATTAAAGAACAGAAGGTGATAGCAGACAAGATCAGCAATTTAAACTTTATTACCGACGGTGAAGAGAAGCTTGCCATCGTTGAACAGGAGCGAAAATTTGGCGTAATACACAACAAGAGGGGTACGATCATACCAATTAATTTCAGCGATATCTTAAATGTCGGTTCCCCCGACGTACCTCTTTATTTTACGGAAAAACACGTGGAGGAAGCGTCCATCTTCGTGGTAATTTATTACGATTCAAAGGGAAATATGCTCAGAAAAGAGGTATACGAGCAGGACGACTACGAGAAAATCTATTGCTCAAACAATTAAATCAGCCATTTACGCACGATTAATTTCAAAAGTTACGGTAATCATTAACTTAGCGGACATAATTCAGTGTTATGCATCGCAGATTGTTCAGTCTCTTCGCTATTCTTTTATTGGGTTCCAGTGCACTTGCACAGAAAACCCAGGATCGCCCCAAGCTCGTCGTTGGTATTATTGTCGACCAGATGCGGCAGGAATATCTTTATCGTTTTTATGACAAGTTCGGCGAAGGTGGTTTCAAACGGCTGATGACGAATGGGTTCATGTTAAAAAATGCTCATTACAACTATGCCCCGACAGTCACCGGCCCAGGGCACGCTTCCGTTTACACTGGAACAACGCCGGCGATACATGGAATTATTGGAAACGACTATTACGATAAGGGACTAAAAAAATACGTGAACTGCGTTGCAGATTCCCTCCAAAAGCCAGTAGGCAGTGAGGTTGGTAAAGGCGATATTTCCCCCTGGCGGATGCTTTCTTCAACGGTCACGGATGAGCTGGAACTCTTTACACAAAAGCGTAGCAAGGTTATTGGAATTTCTTCAAAGGACAGAGGCGCCGTTTTGCCGGCCGGCCACATGGCGGATGCGGCGTATTGGTACGATGGAAAGAACGGCAATTTTATCTCAAGCACATTTTACATGACACAGTTGCCCGAATGGCTGGTGCAATTCAATTCGCAAGACTTACCGCAGAAGTACCTCACACAAGATTGGACTACATTGCTTCCGGTTGAAAAGTATACCGAAAGCGGGGCGGATGAAACACCCTATGAGCGGCAGTATGCACCGTCGATCAAATCATCTTTTCCTTATAAATTCAGCCTGTTGAAAGGCAAGCTTAACCCTGAATTCCTGGGCAACACTCCGTTCGCCGATGATCTGCTGACCGAGCTGGCAAAAGCAGTAGTTGTCAATGAAAGCATGGGAAGAGATGAGACCACGGACTTCTTA
>DASVBA010000105.1:0-6211 GCA_036376095.1 Chryseolinea sp. | reverse complement strand
GCTGGCGCGGTTTAATTAGAGCAACCTTAATTCGACATCCATAACCACTTCTCACAAAAACGTCATGGCACAAACATCTAACCAAGCACGTGGTCCACAAGAGCTCGCAAAACTCCTTGTCCTGGTGTTGACCTTCTTTGCAACATCCACCTTTGCCCAGAACAGTACACAAAAGCATTTGCCAATCATCGACGTACACGTGCATGCGATGAAGATGAACCCTGCGTTCGCATCGGACATGTGTCCGTGGTTTCTAAGTAGCATGCCTGGCGCTGACCCTGCTGATGGCCGTCCGTCGTTTGTGAATGCCGATTGTGCTAATCCTCTCAAGGCGGCCAGGAGCGATCAGGAATTTCAAGACTCATTGATCTCCACGATGAAAAGACTGAACATGACCATAGTAGTCAGTGGTGATGCATCGGTTATTCGCAAATGGCAAAAAGCCGCCCCTGCCGGTCGTGTTATTCCAAGCATCGGGATAAGTTCATCGAAGGATATGACGGTGGTTGCTTTTACCGATTCACTCACAAAAGGTTTTTACAAAGTAATGGGAGAGGTGGCTCCTCAATACCAGGGACTCTCACCGAGCGACGCTTCACTCGATCCCTATTTTGCAGCCGCCGAGAAATTGAATATCCCGGTAGGAATACACATGGGAACCGGAGGTAATGGCGTGGCCAATATCACATCTCCCAAATACAGAGCTTCTATGGGCAATCCTTTTTTGCTGGAGGATCTGTTAGCAAAACATCCGAAGCTGAAGATCTGGGTCATGCATGCAGGGTATCCCATGATCGACGAGATGATCGCATTGATGGGCGCTCATGCCTACGTGTATGTGGATGTAGCCGGCATGATCTGGAGTTATCCGCTTGCTGAGGTGAATGATTATATCAAACGATTGGTGCAGGCCGGTTTTGGTAAACGTATTTTGTATGGCACGGACCTGATGATATGGCCAAAACTTTTAGAAACCTCCATCGGTGTAATTGAGAATGCCAATTATCTTTCTTTCGATCAGAAGCGTGACATACTCTTTAATAATGCAGTCCGCTTTTTCAGGCTGGATGAAAACAAGTATAAATAGAGACATCGACCGGTTTCGAGTCTCCCGTCTATTAATTCGAGCTACGATATGAAACGAAGAACCTTTGTCCGTACCCTTGCGATGGCCGCACCCGCGCTGGCATTTGCACCCTACTTCGACCTGACAGCAAATCCACTTGCGCGGAAGGTAAAGATCACGGATGTAAAATGTGTATTGACCAAGATCGGTTTTCGTGTGAGTCCGCTGGTGAAGATCACAACGGATGCAGGTCTTGTCGGCATCGGCGAATGTCATCACGACGAAAATGGATACGGCGCAAAAGACATTATTCACAATGTCTGCAAGCCCATATTAATGGGACAAGACCCTCTTGATCTGGAATACCTGGTATTTAAGATGTCGACACGCACTTCGTATTATGGGGGAAATCACGGAGTGGCTACTCATGCAATTACGGGAGTGGAGTTTGCGATGTGGGATCTTATTGGCAAGATCACAGAACAGCCAGTGCACAAGATACTAGGTGGTTGCCGGCATGTCAGTCAAGTCCGGGCATATGCCTCTGCGGGACCAAAAGACATGTTGGACAAAGCTTCATGTGCAGAGTTTGCAGCGCTCATGAAAGGCCAGGGTTGGACAGCCTGCAAGACTAACATTTTGAGGGATCAGGAATGGAATAAACTCGACAACCGGAGGCTTTCAAATCTTGAAGTGGACAGGAATGCGAAAGGCTTTGCCAACATGAGAGAGGCATTGGGGTTGGGGTTCGACATCGCGGTACATTGTCATTGGGAGTTTGACTTTGACAGTGCATTGCGTCTGGCCAACGCGGTAGCTCCGGTCAGGCCGATCTGGTTGGAGGATCCATTACCCATCGCCTACAATGAACAATGGGTAAAGCTTACGGAGAAATCGCCGGTGCCTGTGTTGACTGGCGAGAATTTATATACCCGCGATGATTTCCGTCCCTTTATTGTAAACCAGGGAGTGAATCTAATAGAAATTGATGTGTCGATGAGCGGCGGCCTTCTCGAGGCCAAAAAGATAGCGGACCTTGCCGAACTCTATTATATACCGGTATGCACTCACAATGTAGCGGGCCCTGTTGCCACCATTGCTTCTGCTAATTTTGCGGCAAGTGTGCGCGAGTTTGTTGCTCACGAGGCGTTCATCTCTAATCCTATTAACCGGGCAGGTAAAGGCATCAACGGAGATCCCGATGTGTTGGGGTATGATAAAGACGTTATAAAAAATGGACATATCCAGTTGAGTGACCGCCCTGGATTTGGATTTGAGTTGAATGAAAAACTTATCAAAGAAAAATACCTGGTCGAAGGGGAGACCTGGTGGAATTAAAGAATATTGTTTCCCGAACTTTTCTTCTCACGCTAACATGTAGTGTACAATGGCCCAATCAAACACTTCCCGAATTCGCCACAGCGTCATCTTCAAGCTTAAACACCCGAAAGGCTCTTCGGAGGAGCGGGATTTTTTAAAGGCTGCAAAAAAGTTAGCAGCTATTCCCGGTGTGGAAAAATTTGAATGCCTGAAGCAAGTCAGCAAGGAAAACAAATTTGATTTTGGCATATCAATGGAGTTTGCCAGTCAGCAGCTGTATGACCAGTACAGCAACCATCCGGATCACACTGCATTTGTGCAGCAACGATGGATGAAGGAAGTAGAAGACTTTTTAGAAATAGATTTCGAACTGATCGCGTAATCCCTCGCGATCTTTAGGTGTTTATCTTTGCGGACTTTGCGTGAACCTGTATTTAATCTTTGGGTGTGTAAATCTCCAAATGCATATTTCACGCAAAGAACGCCACAAAGCACGCAAAGAGGCTTGAGCCTATAGTAATCCCAACACTTTTACCGCTGCCGGTGATAGTCGATTCAATGTTTCAGTCTTGATGTACCGGGACTGATCAACTTGTTGTGGTTGATCCGATCTGCAAAAATAACTATGGATGGATCTTCTGATCTTTCCAGTATGATTAGTCGTTCCGCCGTGCCATGCGTGTGAATTAAAAATAAATACCGATCCTGCGGGTGCTTCGATGATCGCTTCATCCGGATGAGGCGCTTCAGGATCTGGCAAGGTGTCCTGTGGCAACACACCGGATAGATGCGTCCCCGGAACAATACGCGTGGCGCCGTTTTCCTTTGAAAAATCATCCAACAACCAGATAGAATTGCACACTTTGTATTCTCCTGGTGCAACGGCTTCATGCCAATCCACGTGAAGTTTTTGCAGTCCCATTCCCGGCTTGGCGGCGCGATAATTTAATGAAGAAAGTTTTATCGATTCTCCCAACACATGGGCTATACCCGCAAGCACGCGTGGGTGGGTGTAAAAGACATCAAATACGTTTCCTTTATTGACCAGATCAGCCAGTCGGTCTGCACCCGCCTCCTTTGGATGTCTTATATAAGGAGAATCCAGTAATTCCGAACCGGCCTGTTCTCCTTCAGAAGTCATCAACCAGGAAATTTTAGCGTTGATGGTTTCTACTTGAAGGGATGTTAGCAATTGTCCGAGGTTCAAATAACCTTTCTGATCGAGGAATTCTTTTTCAGCGGGCGTCAAGGTACTGTCACGAACGCCAAGCTCACGTAAGGTATCCATATATAGAGTATTCGTTCTGCGTTATTGTTTATGCAGTTCTGCTGCTCCCTGCTTTAGCTGATAAAGAAATCGAACCTCTTCCGCCGTCAGCGCTTTGTTAAATGCAGCAATGTCGTCGAAGAGACCTATAAAATTGCCGGTACCGAGGCGTATGTTCGTATTGGTAACATCCCAGGTAAATGGTTCGCGAATGACACCGGACGCTCCCTGGAGTTCACCATTCAGATACAACCGCGCTCTTCCTTGTTTTGAGTCGTTCACCCCTTCCCACGTAATGGCTACATGCGTCCACTTTCCTTTTCCAAGCGGAGGCAACGCTACCTTGTGCAGTCGCCAGAAGAATTCTTCACTTTCTCCCTTCCGATTTTTAACGTCCCACACGGGCTGATCCCCAAAAAATCCCATCCTGAGATCCGGCGGCGAATCGTTTTTTGTAATGTCCACCCAGATTGCAGCGTTGCTGTAGTCCTTGTCGGTTATCTGAATGGGATCGCAATACTGTCCGGGAATCTCTTCCGGATCCGTGCTCATCCAAAATGAAAAGGTGCCGCGGAATGATTCCGTTGAATAGGTTATGTTTTTCTCCGCTTTGTAGAATACCACATGGGTGTTTTCTTTTGTAAACCGGAGCGCACTCTTGAAGTTTGCTCCGACCGTGTCAAGTTGCAGCGGCGGGTCGCCGGTTCCTTCGGAGACTTCTTTAGGACTTTTGCCTTCCGAGTAAAGTTTCAAATCACCGGAACCGAAATCCGCATCAGGTCCATTGTCAAAAGAAGCGTGAAAGGTAAGTGAGCTTGTCAAACCCGGCAATAAATCTGGCGTTGTGTCCTTCGCTGCCTTTTCTTCGGCGGGACTACATGCTAAAAGGAGAATGCAAAGCGAGAAAACTGTGGAGAGGCGAGTAGGATTCATAGGATCAGATCTTTACTTAAAAATAGTTAATTCATCAGGCTTATTAAAGTCATTGATTAAGCGGTTACTTCAATACGTTCAGATTCCTACGTATCGAGCGACCTTCTGTGCTCGAAGATGGATGTAATACATTTATTTATAAAAGGCACTTATACAATTCTTTGCGCAATACCAAACCGCTGCGCTACATTGTCCCAGTTGATGATTGGAAACAGATTGTCGACAAACTCGGCTCTCCGATTCCTGTACTTCAAATAATAGGAATGCTCCCAAACATCGATGACGAGAAGTGGAATAACTCCCCATTGTGTAAGCTTCTCATGATTCTCGCACTGCAACACCGTTAGTTTTTGTGTATAGGGTTGATAGCCAAGAATCCCCCATCCATTTCCGTCGACTCCTTTTGATGTCTTACTTATCAACACCTTTAGCTTGTCATACGACCCGAAATCCTTTTCAATTTGTTTCAGCAAAGCACTGGACGGATCACTCTTTTTGTTGGTAAGATTGGTCCAGAAAATAGTATGAAGAATATGTGACGACAGGTGGAAAGAGAGCTTCTTGGTCCAATAGTCCACTGTCTCGACATTATTTTCATCGATGGCTTTTTTGATCATTTCGAGGTCTTTGTTGGCGGCCTTGACGGCATCGCCGTGATGAAAGGTATAATGCAAATGAAGAGTCTCCTGGTCCATTGCGGGCTCCAGGAAATTTTCGTTGTAGGGAAGTGGTTGCAATGCAAATTTGCCTTCCTTGTCCGCAAGTTTATCCATTCCGGTTTGTTGAAGGTTTTGCGAGAATACGTTATTGCCAGGCAACAGCGTTGATCCTCCGAGAATGATGCTGGTTTTCACAAATTCATTTCTATTCATAATATATTCTATTTACCATGTATTTATCATTATGCCTATTAGCTTGTACCCGAAGGTAGAATGAAAAGTTCGAGTAAAATTGTAGTTTTTTGTTGAATGGAATTTACTGCCAACACACACCAGCCTGTTTCTTATTATTCTTTATTTTTATCCGGTATTAAGTTCCAACCAGAGATAATGCTTTAACAAGAGTAAAATTATGCATCGAAGAACTTTTCTGACACGAACTGGCCAAGCTGCTTTAATTACTGCTTTAGGTCTGAAGACTAACATGGTTACAGCCGGCCAAAACGACGACGCCGTGTTGGTGGCAGACGTGGAAAAACTGATACCACGCATAATGAAAGAGTCCAACATACCGGGCTTGTCTGCCGCGATTATCAGGAATGGAAAAGTGATCTGGAACAAAGCTTTTGGTGTAAAAGACAATAGTTCTAAAGAACCGGTAGATGTGGACACGGTTTTCGAAGCTGCCTCAGTAAGCAAAACCGCTTTCGCTTATGCTGTAATGAAATTGGTTGAGAATGGAGCATTGAAGCTTGATGATCCCCTCAAGCGATATTTACCAAAACCTTTTCTTGAGGGGGATCCCCGGCTCGACCTGATCACCGCGCGCCATGTACTTTCGCACCAGGCCGGGTTTCAAGACTGGCGCTCATCACAACACCCTCTGAAAATCCATTTTACTCCTGGCTCGGATTTTATGTACTCAGGCGAGGGTTACTACTACTTGCAGTCGGTGGTAACGCAACT
>DASVBA010000090.1:0-2984 GCA_036376095.1 Chryseolinea sp. | reverse complement strand
ACTATTTTGTCGTTAAAAGAAACAATTCAGTTCCTAAAAGCACGTTCACGCTCGTTCAACCCAAGCTTGCTAATTCTGAGGAC
The DNA here is from genome assembly GCA_036376095.1 of Chryseolinea sp. Classification (GTDB taxonomy): domain Bacteria; phylum Bacteroidota; class Bacteroidia; order Cytophagales; family Cyclobacteriaceae; genus Chryseolinea. The sequence continues at coordinate 2,901 of DASVBA010000090.1, read as the reverse complement.
CTCGAAACGGAAGAGTTTGCTGTGGAGGAGGATAAACCCGAGGAAAGCCGTGAGGACGTTTATTCCTTTGCCTCATATCGCGATGCCGAGATCACTAAGGATCTCCTCAATTTCGGCGACAGATTAAAATTAAAGTATTACCCCCTATCATTGACTGAAAATATTAACGGCCCGCGTCGGAAGCAGTGGTTTGCATCCGCTGGTGTGCTGATCAATGATTACGGAGCAGGTGTTGAATTACAAGGAGGCATTCCATTATTCCACACCATCGTTAATGTAAGTGCATTAGGCGGTGGTTTCTATCGGCTCGGTTACGGCTTCGGTACTGCCATCCCACTTAAGCCGGGAGTGACAGCTAACCTTGCCTATACCTTTGCCGCGCTGAATCGCGAAGAAGTTGACACGTGGCATAACCAGTACAACTCTACAAGCCATCATCACCAACTTCGGTTTATGGCAACCCTTTCGTTGTCTTCTCATTTTTCGGTGCGTATAGGCCCGACCTTCAATTTGCTCAGGACTTCCTATCGATATATTCCGGAGCCAAACAGTTCTGCTGTAGCCGTGCGGTACCGCCAGGCGCCCACGCAACAATACCTTTCGCCGTCGCAAGGGTACGCAAGTGCTGTCCGTTATGCGGCTCCTGTCACTCCTTCAAATTACGAAACCGCAAATTCCTGGGTGGGGTTTGAACTCGGCGTCGCTTATCGTGTAAATTTTTCTCTTCGCAAATAGTGGCAAAGGCATAGTAGCCTGTCTTTTCAGCATAAGGCTGAAAATTGAACCTAAACAAGCCTTATCAACAGGCGTGTGAAAAGACATCCTAATCTGAAAGAAGCACTGATGGCCTGCCTCGGCTGTAGCTTAATTGGTTTGATCAATCTCGGGCTTCACTGGGAAGAGCGAACAGCCTTTGTTGAAAACATTACCTGGGAACTTCAAAGTCAACTAACACTGAGTAAAAGTCAGACGCAAAAAATCATGGAGATCAACTATGAATTTTATGACGCTATCTCTGATGTACAGCAACAAAGTACTGAACACGACATCGTTGACGAACAGATAAACCTTCTGATCGTCGATAAGAACAAAAAGATCATGAGTGTACTAAACGAGGACCAACAACGTGAATGGCTCAAGGGGTATGTACAACGTCTCCATACTAAATAACTTCAGACTAACATTCAAAAAACCCGATCGTTATGTTTCTACTTTATCAACTCTTCAGAAAAAATGCGATGATGGCCTCAGCGATTTTGATGTTGATGGCACCGGTAATCGCAACGGCTCAGGGCCACATAACCACGATAGAAGTATCGGAACCACGTAACAACAATTTTGCATTGAGATCCGAAGATGTAAAAATGAAGCTTGGGTCTGCCGACAAACCATTCGTTTTGTTTGGCACCGACTTTCAGGGTTCCGGGGGATTTTACATTTCCTTCCACCTGGAGTCGCGCCAAAATGTAAGGTATCAACTGGTCGATATGATGGGCCGGCAAATTGCTGCGGAAGACCTTAAGGAGGTGCTCGATCAGACTTATCAGGTACAAGCCAACAGTATCAGCAGCGGTGCATACATTGTGAGGCTCGTGATTGATCGAACGTGCTATAGCGAAAAGATTTTTTTCACACCGTGACAAAAAAAATGTCATCCTAATACGGGATGACATTTTTAACGGAAGAGCTACCTACTATTCTTTAAGACTCTTTAAATACGCAATGCTTTGTGGCACCTGAGTGATCACGCGGCTGCTTTCGTCTTCAATGAAGTAGTGTTTGATGCCGATCTTCTTCGCTTCCTTGATAATAGCTGGAATGTCTATTTCGCCTGTGCCAAGCGCAACGTCATTCTCCTGCGAGGTTCCGCCACTTAGGTCTTTAGGGGTACCTTTTTTCAGATCCTTCACATGAAGCAGCTTCCAACGGTTGCCATACTTCTTCAATAAAGCCACAGGATCACCTCCTCCAAAATGAGTCCAAAGAATATCCATTTCGAAAGAAACATACTCGGGATTCGTATTTACAATCAGGTAATCCATCAACGTACCTTTTTCGTGGGGTTGAAATTCATAACCATGGACGTGATAACAGAATGTGATACCATTCTCTTTCAGGACTTTGCCGGCGGCATTGAAATCCTCAACTGCTTTCTTCGCATTGTCGAGGTTAAAGTTTGCCTTTTGGTGCGGGATCCAGGCCACCATCAGGTATGAAGCACCCAACGCTTTAGCCATGTTAGCAGCTGCCTGCGGATCCTTTACCAGCGACTCATAGCTTGTGCCGGTGGAGGGAATACTTATACCACGTTCATTACAGAGTTTCTTGAATTCTTCGGGAGGCATCTGTCCTCCCCCTCCTTCAATCTCTGTAATTCCCATGCTCTTAATAGTATCAAGAGTAGCAGCAACTCCCTTGGGAAAGCTCTTTCTGAAAGTATAGGCCTGAACTGCAAAAGGAAACGTGTATAGTGGTTTTCCTTTTTGTGCTAACGCTGATCCGATATCGGTCATTAACACGGTTATTAGAATAACAAGATATTTTCTCATGCTAAGTTTGTTTGGTTATGCTAAAAGTTTTTTTTCAATGAGCTATAGGTTCTTCTTCTTGAGTTCATCAACAGCATGGTTAGCAGCTCTTGCCGTAATTGCCATATATGTAAGTGTCGGATTTTGAGTTCCTGTTGATGTCATGCAAGCCCCGTCGGTAACAAATACATTCTTGCATTCATGAAGTTGATTCCACGCATTGAGTAGTGAGGTCTTTGTATCGCGACCCATTCTCACTCCACCCATTTCATGGATATCTGAACCCGGAGGTGATTTGGAGTCATTTGCGCGTATGTTGATGAAACCCGCCTTCTCAAACATCTCCTTACACTGTTCCATATAATCAGCAACC
>DASVBA010000064.1:0-7651 GCA_036376095.1 Chryseolinea sp. | reverse complement strand
GCGCAACACCAGGGTACTTTGCTTCAAGAGTTTTCATCTTCTCCATTAACACCTTTTCATGCGCCGCATCTTTGCCCTTTGGTTCTATATAAAGGGTCGGCTTGAATTGTTGATCCGCACCCTGGCGTATCACAAGATCAGCTTTTGTTCCTCTCATGATGGAATAATGCGTGTCACCACCATCGCCAGGAGATCTGTATGCCCAGGTGACGGAGACTTTTGCATGTACTCCTTTGATCTTGTAATTGATCTCGCCATTGCAATAGATATTCAGCACGCTGTCATTGACGATGGACGATTTGAGGTAATCCGGAAATTCTTTCACTTTAGTGATTGCCGTGAACTCGCTCAACGTCATTTTCGTGGGCCATCTTTTGGCTGATACGATCTCGATATCTTTGTAGTCCAGCGCTTGCTCGGGAAAACATTCCCATTGCACAAGATCGACAAGGTGCGTCGTGACATCTACAACTCCTTCGCCAGCCTGAGTTACATCCATAAACCACGCCGGGCGAGTGAGCACACTTCCCGATACGTACTTGTAAAAGTGGTGCACGCTTTCTTTTGTAACGGCTGGGTTATCTGCAGAACCCGGCTCAATAGTACCGAAAACCTCGCTGATTGTCGACAACTCCTTCTGGAGTATCGTTGTGATCTCGAAACGCTCCGTCATGATATCGTATAATAACAGATCGTTCTTCTTGGCTGTTTCGAAAGCCGTCTTCAGCATTTCAAAGCCGGCGGTATTAATAACCATGGGCTTATCTGCCAGAACATTAAATCCAGCTTCCAGCGATCGTGATATGTATTCTGTTTTTTTTCGATTGTTTCCCGAAAGGACAACAACATTGCCGGTTTTTTCCGCCAGCATCTTTTCAAAAAAGTCTTCACCATTATATACTACTTCATTCCAATTCGTTGGAGCCTCAGGACGGCTGTTAAAATTCTTGATCCTGCCGAGGTGAAGCTCGACGTCGGTACCTGCGGGAGCATACACGTGGACTACGGAGTCTACATCATCATATACTGATTTCTGTACCAAAGCCGCATGAAAATGACCAGGATCCACTGTTACTAAACGAACTGGCCGACGGCTGACTTCTTCCACGGGCTTCTGAGATTGACAGGATGCTAAAAATAAAAACAAAACGGAACATACAGATACGATGATGCTTCGACTGGACACAATAGAGGCACCGGAAAGTTTAGGGTTACTTTTCATTTATTGTTTAGTTGTAACTTTGAATGGTTGATAGTTGGATGGTCCATGGTCGATAGTTACGGTCAAAAGTCGATAATCAGTTGGTCTATTCAGGTACAACCGGACACACCCACTCCCATCCCCCAACTCATAACTCATAACTCATAACTTATAACCATGGCCGATCATGTCTTTAACGTGTAGGGAGACCGCTGCGCACGTGACAGCATGCGGTTCGCCTCATCATCGTTCTTGAACTGTTCTTTTGCCGGATCCCAGTACACTTTTCTGTCCAGCTTCATAACAATATGGTGGATGAGGCAGGCAGAACAAGATCGATGAGCAACTTCCACGGGCGCAATTGGTTCTTTACGCGACTTGATACACTCAAGCCAGTTTCCGTGATGATCCTTACTCTCGTATAGGTGAATTTCATTTGGACCGATGACCGATTTTATAATTGAAGGATCGCTGGCCTCAAGCGGCTTGACACCCTCCGAATTTGGAACAGGATCGCTGGCAGTGGCCTGGTAATTTCCCCGGGTTACGAAGATCCAGCCTTTCGTTCCTTCAAAGCGAATGCCATTGGGAAGCTCGTTGCTAACAACCATCTTAACTCCGTTGGCATAAAGCGCTTCTGTCTTGAATATTCCGTGAACGTCCCACAGCCCGCTCTTAGGGAACTCAGCATGTCCCCAAACCTCAACGGGCCCGGTCAGCTCTGTACCCATTCCCCAGTGTGCTGAATCAATATGATGAGATCCCCAGCCTGTGATCATGCCGGCTCCGAACTGCTCACAGCGCAACCATCCCGGGCGACTGTAATCATTCTGAGGGTGAACACGTTTTTCGGTATAATATACCTGAGGCGTAGATCCCAGCCACATATCATAATTGAGATTTTGAGGTACTGGCATTTCGGCCTCCTCATCGCCTGATGGATCGCCCGGTAAGCCAACAAGTACAGTTTTGAGGTCACCAATCCTTCCGTTGCGCACCAGCTCGGCGGCATATCTGAACTGCGTAGACGAACGCTGCTGGCTTCCGATCTGGAATATTTGCTTGCTCTTCCTAACGGTGTCGCTGAGCGCTCTTCCTTCGGCAATAGTCAGAGAAGTAGGTTTTTGCAGGTAAACGTCCTTCTTTGCATTGATAGCATCGATGGCGATGAGTGAATGCCAGTGATCCGGCGTGCTTATGAGCACTGCGTCGACATCCTTGTTCTGTAGCAGCTGGTGATAGTCGTAGTAGGCAGTGACCCCGTCAAACGGTTTCCCTGATTTTTTAGTGTAATAGTTATTTACAAGGATTTTTGCTTCGTTAGCCCGCTTTTTATCAAGGTCACAGACCGCCATCACTTGTGCGTAATCATACTTCCACACCCCTGGAAGATCGTGGTCACGCGAAATACGGCCCGTTCCAATTGCCCCGATATTTATCCTGTTGCTGGGAGCATTTTTGCCAAACACGCTTGCGGGTACAATTGAAGGAAATCCAAGCGTCAGGGAAGTGATCGCGGCAGCCTTCGCAGAAGATTCCAGAAATTTTCTTCGTGAAATCGATGAGCCTTTTATTTTTTTCATGTCAGCATGTTTAAAGTTCCTAGGTAATAGCGAGTGCCCAAGCCTTACGTAGGGGTTCAGGCCAATTAAATTTTGTAAATAAACCCCTGGCAAACAACCAATTGAGTACAGAATTTGCCGTTATTCATCACTCTTTTACTTGAGTGGTCGCCCCCATCCTTGAGCAGACCGGGTGCAAAAAACAATAGTTACTCTTATTAAAGACGTAAATACAAATTCATAACCCCTATTGCTTCAAATTGAATAATTTGGGACCAATTTATCAGCACAAAAGAGATCAATTATGTTAATGGAACAAACCATGCGTTGGTACGGGCCCAACGACCCTGTAAGCTTATCGGATATTCGTCAATCAGGATGTACGGGTGTAGTTACCGCTCTACATCATATTCCGGTCGGCGATGTCTGGACAGTCGAAGAAATTGAAAAAAGGAGAAACGTTGTTGAAGAATCAGGAATGACCTGGACGGTTATCGAAAGTCTTCCCGTACATGAAGACATTAAAAGGCAAACTGGCGACTATCTCAAATACATCGAAAACTATAAACAGAGCTTGCGAAATGTTGCGCGTTGTGGATTAAAGGTGGTGACGTACAATTTTATGCCGATACTGGACTGGATGCGCACAGATATCGCCTATCCAATGCCGGACGGAAGCACGGCGCTCTATTTTGAACGCGCGGCATTTGTGGCATTTGACCTCTTCCTCCTTAAGCGTCCCGGTGCAGAAAAGGATTATTCAGCGCAGGACATCGAAAAAGCAACACGCCGTTTTAACGACATGACGGAAGAGGAAAAGAAAAAACTTTATCGCAACACACTGCTTGGACTTCCGGGAAGTGATATTCCTTTTACGCCAGAAGAAATACTTACAGCCTTAAAGAAGTATGCGGGTATCGATGCACAAAAACTTAAGACCCATCTGTTCTATTTCTTAAATCAAGTTGTGCCGGTTGCCGAGGAGGTCGGTGTAAAGATGGCGATCCATCCCGACGATCCACCCTATCCAATACTTGGTCTGCCAAGAATTGTAAGTACTGAGAAGGATGCGATGGAATTGCTTAAGGCTTGTGATTCCCCCGCTAACGGCCTTTGCTTTTGTACAGGTTCTTATGGAGCCCGACAGGACAATGATCTCGTGGGAATGATAAGAAGGATGGGCGATAACATTCATTTCCTGCATCTTCGCAGTACACAACGCGACGCGGAGGGGAATTTCTACGAAGCAAATCACCTTGAAGGCAACGCCAACATGCCGGCAGTGGTAAAGGAAATTGTGCTGCTCATGCGACGACGAAACATCTCGCTTCCTATGAGGCCCGATCATGGCCATCAGATGTTGGATGATCTTAAAAAAACAACTTATCCGGGATACTCAGCCATTGGACGTTTGCGCGGACTCGCAGAACTGAGAGGACTGGAACTTGGCATTTCACGATCGATTGAAGAATAGACGGGCATTAGCACTGGTTTTCACTCCATTGCGGAATTACTTGTTCGTGGCAGTAACTGAAAGTTTTGATGGACTTGTATATTTGCGTTTGTATCTATTCAAACAGGCTTCCGTAAGCCTTAAAATCACAGCATTGAACTATCAGGTCTTCAACTTCCTAGTATATCATAAGGAAAGTTCTACAGAAACATTGCATCGAAAATGAGCTTCAGAAGTGCAATATTGAAGCTCGTTCCTGACTATTTTCAGCGCTTTCGCAAATACATTGAAAATGCGGCCTGGCTATTATTCGAAAAGGGTCTTACCCTGGGCATCGGCGTTTTTGTAGGGATCTACACTGCACGATATCTTCATCCGGAAAGCTTTGGTCTATTAAACTATGCTATCAGTTATGTAGCCATTTTTTCAGCATTCGCCTCGCTCGGACTCGACCAGATTATGATCCGCGAACTGGTAAAGGCCCGCGAGAGGCGCGATGTGTTATTAGGAACGGCGTTCCTGTTAAAACTGGCGGGATCACTGATCCTTGTGGTGGTTATGTTGGGAACTATGGTGTTTATGGACCACCCGTTCTTTACAAACCTGATGATCATCATCATCGCGCTTAGCGAATTATTCAAAATATTCGATGTTGTTAATTTCTTCTTTCAGTCGCAGGTACAATCCAAATATGTAGTCCAGGTTCAGACCTTCATTAACCTCGCCATAAGCTTTTCAAAAATCGCCCTGGTACTTGTTGAAGCTCCACTAATATGGTTTGCCATAATCATTTTGATTGGCACAATGCTGAACGCACTCGGCTATATTTTTGCTTATCATAAGAGAGAAGGAAAAATGCGCTTATGGACATTCAATAAATCCGTTGCAGGCAGCCTTCTCCGTGAGTCGTGGCCGCTTGCTTTGTATGGCATCGCGTTGAATATTCAAACGCGTATAGATCAAGTAATGCTTGGGAAGATGCTCAACAACGCTGAGGTAGGACAGTATTCAGCCGCATTAAAGTTTATTGAGGTTTTTGGGTTTGCTCCCATGGTGATCATCAGTACATTATTGCCGGCTGTTACGAAGGCAAAGACAGTAAGTCTGGAACTTTATCACAACCGTTTATTGGGTTTATACAGAGTAATGTTCCTTGTGTTCTTACTGATGTCAATTCCTCTTTACTTTTTTGCTGAACCCGTCATCACACTACTTTTCGGACAAGAATACCAGGCCGCCGGATATCTGTTGTCGTTGTTTGCCTTGCGACTTTTCTTTTACAACATGGGGGTGGGAAAGTCGGCTTTTATTGTGAACGAGAGTCTGTTCAGGTATTCGCTGATAACTATTATCCTGGGTGCTTGCAGTAACATTGTCTTTAACTATTTCCTCATTCCGATCTACGGTGCGGTTGGAGCCGTCGCATCGAGTATGATGTCATTCGTCGTGAGTATTTTTGCCGTCGACTTTTTCTACGCCAAAACAAGGGAAAATCAGAAGCTGATGTTCAAAGGAATTGCTACATTTTGGAAGTTGAAGGACGTATTATAATGAAAAGAGCTTCGATCAACGATCTTCATCTCTGGCAGTTTGATGGACTTGCCAACGAGACTTCTATAAAACACTTTGTAACCGAGCGAAACAGTGTTACAGAGGGCAAGGATTTCACGTTGAGTTTTTCCAGTTCTCCAGATAAGAATGAAATACGGGAAAACCGCCGCCGTCTCGCTATGGCAATGGGGATTGACGACAACGACTTGCGTTTCCCATCGCAGGTTCATAAAACAAGAATCGTGAATGTGACACGTCAAACCCCAAAAGAGGAATTGATGGAGACAGATGCGTTGATCACGAACGAAAAAGGTATTTGTATAGCGGTGATGTCTGCTGATTGCGTACCAATCCTGTTATTTGACAAGCAGAACAACGTTGTGGCTGCGGTGCACTCAGGCTGGCGCGGGACTGTGGCAAAGATCCTTGAGCTCACGCTGAAAGAAATGAAGAACGTTTACGGTACCAGTGGCAAGCACGTAGTAGCCGCCATTGGCCCTTCCGTTAGTCAGGATTCCTATGAAGTAGGTGTTGAAGTCGTTGAAGCTGTAGTCAACGCCTTCGGAAGGAGCCATGAACTAATGCTTCCTCAACCCAATCAAAAAGCGAAGCTGGATCTGTGGAAAGCCAACACGATTCAACTATTGGATTTCGGGGTCGACCCGGCGTGTATAGAAATCTCAGACTTGTGCACCGTTAAGAACAATACCAACTTCTTTTCGGCGCGAAAAGGCGATGCCGGCAGATTCGCAGCAGGCATTATGTTAGTTTGATCTCCTGTTACTCCGTTCTTAAGGTTTTTGCCGGATTAATATTCGCCCCACGAAGAATTTGCAAACTCACGGTACCAAGGGCGACTACGACAAGTATCACCAATGGCACTACCAGCAGATCCCACTGAAGACCGATGCGGAATGCAAAGTTATCCAGCCATGTGTTTACGCCGTATCCCGCCAAGGGCAGCGCTATAATACTAGCTATGAGTACAAGTTTCAAAAACTGCCACGAAAGCAAAGACATGATGCTGCCCACCGATGCTCCAAGTACTTTTCGTATTCCGATCTCTTTAAGTTTTTGAGCGGTCGTAAAAGAAGCAAGTCCCCAAAGTCCCAGACATGCAATAAAAATTGCCAGCAAAGCAAACAAACTAAATATCTTACCAAACTGCTGATCCGCTTTGTATTGATTATTAAAAAATTCATCGAGAAAATAAAAGTCAAATGGATTACCTGGAAATATCTCCTTGTACTTTGCTTCGACTTGTTTAACAACCTCATTGATGTTGGTTCCGCTGAGATGCATGGAGTAATTCCGGTCAGAGATGGTGTCGGCTTTGAACAGGAATGGCGTGTGATCGCTTTTTAATGAGTTCCAATGGAAGTTTTTTAAGACACCCAGGATGGCAACCGTATCGCCGCCGAAGATCAGCCTCTCCGTGAGCGCGTTCTCAGGATCGCCAAGACCGAAAGCCGTTAATGACGCCTCGTTGATGAGGACCGATTCCATATCGCTCTTTATTTCCGGATTGAATTGACGTCCCGTAAGCACTGTTATACCGTACGTTTCAATAAAGTCCGGGTCTACCCATACAATACTGCCGCTTTTACTTTGTTCTCGGTCCGTTCCATCGCGGCGTATACCGGTTCCCCAGTTATAACCCCCGCCAGGTATCGCGGCTGATGTTGCCACGCTGAGTACGCCGGGTATCTTCTTCAATTCATTTTTCATTGAGGTAAGTCGTTCGACACGTATGCTCCGATCCAGTACACTTGGTCCGTTGATGATCAACATCTGATCCATGGTCAGGCCTTTGGGCTGATCGCGCATGTACATAAGCTGACGATAGATCGCGAACGTTCCGGCTATTAGTATGAGCGACGAAGC
>DASVBA010000041.1:0-4483 GCA_036376095.1 Chryseolinea sp. | reverse complement strand
CGTTGGGATCTTTTCGTCGTACCTGTTGGGATACACGCTGTTAGAAGGCATGTTGCTGGGTGCGATCGTGTCGTCCACTGATGCCGCGGCAGTATTTTCGATACTGAGATCGAGAAGTGTAGGATTAAAAGGAAATCTGAGACCCGTACTCGAGTTGGAAAGCGGCAGCAATGATCCAATGGCCTACTTCCTTACCGTTAGCCTGATCTATCTTATTACTGAACCTGACGCTTCCCTTGTTTCGCTCATCCCACGGTTCTTCCGGGCCATGGTCCTTGGGGGAATCGCTGGTTACGCATTCGGAAGGGCGATGACATGGATCATCAACCAAATCAAGCTCGACATCGATGGATTATATCCAGTGTTGATACTGTCAATGGTATTCTTCACATTTTCATTTACGGATTTCGTTGGGGGTAACGGTTTTTTGGCGGTGTACATCGCAGCTGTCATCCTGGGCAATAGCAGTTTCTTGCATAAAAAAAGCCTTATAAGATTTTATGACGGCCAGGCATGGCTGATGCAGATCGTAATGTTTATCACGCTGGGGCTGGTGGTTTATCCACACGAGATCGTTCCTCTATTGAGCAGCGGCGTGTTGATCGCCCTATTCCTGATATTTATCGGGCGACCAGTTGCCGTGCTGATCTCCTTGATCTTTTTCAGGGAGTTGAATATCCGAAAAAAGTTATTTCTTTCCTGGGTTGGCCTTCGCGGAGCGGTACCTATCATTTTTGCAACATACCCTATGTTGGCCGGTGTGGCGGTGGCCAAAGACATCTTTAACCTGGTGTTCTTTATCTCCGTTTCATCAGTGCTGCTTCAGGGAACGACACTTCCTATGGTTGCCCGATGGCTGCATGTCGCCGTTCCTGAAAAGATCAGACGAAAGTTTCCGCTGGACCTCGAATTAAAAGACAACTTCAAATCAGAATTAATTGAATTGGATATTCCAGCAACTTCTCCGGCTGTTGGTAAGGCAGTAATGAATCTAAACCTCCCCAAGAAGGCGCTCATCGTGCTCATTCACCGTGACGGCAAATATATAACTGCCAGCGGAGACACAGAGATCATGCCCCAGGACCATTTGCTTGTTATGGCTGAAAACAAGGATACCGTTTCCAGGGTTTTTGAAGTCTTTGATATCAAACCATCTCATTAATATTATGAACACAACAGCAACGTATGGCCTGACTCACCTTGCTATAGTTGTTAAGGACCTCATCAAAACGAAAAACTTCTACACACGTGTGTTAGACATGGAGGTTATGTACGACACCGAAAACTTTCTTCAGCTTACCACACCTGGCTGTCACGACATCTTAGTGTTCGAAAAGAATGAAAAGGTTCAGGCTGGCCTTGCCGGCGGTATCGTCCATTTTGGTTTTCGACTTCGACGTCCTGAAGACATCGATGGAGCCATAAAAAAAATAAAAGAGGCAGGAGGTAGGATCAAGGACCAGGGCGAGTTTGTCCCGGGTTCGCCCTATGTATTTTTCGAAGATCCTGATGGCTACGAAGTGGAGGTATGGTATGAACTTCTACCACAGAATGGTTGATTTTCCTTCAAAAAGAAGAACTGAACTTCTTCTTTAATCATTCAATACAACTTTCAGACGCTTCACTACATCACTTTGAAGGATGATTGCATTGCAATTTATATTTCAACTGTGACATGTGATATTTTGATTTTAGTCTCCATCTATGTTTAAAAACTACCTCAAAATCGCTGTGCGGTCATTATTGGGAAGTAAGGCGCACTCTGTTATTAATATACTTGGCCTAAGTATCGGCATTGCTTGTTCAATCCTGATAGTCCTGTTTGTCAAAGACGAGTGGACGTTCGATACATTTCATTCAAAGGCGAATAGGATCTATCGCGTCTGGGTGAAGGAAGACTGGGGCAAGGACCAGCAGTTTTTTAATACGGTTACACCATTTCCGTTAGGACCGGCCCTGAAGGAAAGTTTTCCGGAAGTCGAGCACCAGGTGAGAATTAACAAACAGGGTACACAGGTCAAAGTTGGTATGGATCAGTTTTCTGAAACATTGACCTTCGGGGGACAACATTTCTTTGATGTATTTGATTTTCCACTGATAAGCGGAAGTCGTGACGCATTAAAAAGCCAGAACGGCGTCGTAATCAATAGCTACACATCAAAAAAGTATTTTGGAACCACCAATTCAATAGGCAAAACAATTTCCATTCAGCTGGGGGAGAGGTTTGAAGACTTTGAAGTAAAAGCAGTTGTAGAAACCCTTCCGTCGAACTCGAGCATCCGTTTCTATTTGTTGATCTCTGACCTGAACTATCCAAAGCTATACAATGAGCAGACGTTAAATTCGGAATGGTTTAATGTAACACCAGAAACATTTGTGTTATTGAGGGAGGATGTTGATCCAAATGCCTTGGTTCAGAAATTTCCGGCCATGCTGCAAACGGCAATGGGAGAGGAGGCCTTCGGGGAAAGTAAGTATAAGGCCGGCCTTCAACCTCTCACGGCGATCCACCTCGATACCTCGTTTCCTGCGGGTCTGGCAGAAGTGAACGATCCAAAATATTCTTACATCCTTGCCGCTATAGCTGTTCTCATTCTTGCAGTCGCATGCATAAATTTTGTGACGTTGTCAGTGGGCCGATCCATTAAAAGAGGAAAGGAAGTGGGGATCCGAAAAGTCGTCGGCGCGAAAAGATTTCAGCTGATCTTGCAATTCATAGGTGAAGCGCTGATGGTGACGATGATAGCGCTGGGGGTCGGAGTTGTTGTTTCGGTTTTAGCCCTCCCGTTGTTCAACGACTTATCGGGTAAAAAGCTTGTATTCGAACCGAATGGTTTTTCGGTGTTAATGGCTGTTATGCTTGTAGTTCTTATCGGTTTGGTGGCAGGAAGTTATCCGGCGTTCGTCCTTTCTAATTTTAAACCAATAGCAATACTCAAAGGAAAACTCGCGTCGGGAAACAGCAAGCAAGGGCTTCGAAAGGTTTTGGTAGGTGTACAGTTGATCCTTTCCATTTTTCTTATTTCCAGCACATTGATCATGCGCAAGCAATTAAGTTTTCTTCAAAACAAGAACCTTGGATATGACAAAGAACAGCTTTTGGTGGTTCAATTGAATGTTCCGCGAGGCGGGCGTCTGGTGGACCGCGTTAGATCGGGTTTTGAAAAAGCTGAGCAGTTTAAGACCGAACTTTTAAAAAATCCCGATGTAATTTCAGTTGGCGCTTCTTCCCATGACTTTGGTTACGGCGGCTGGACAAACATAGGGTATACAGACGAGAATGGAACCTACAGAACATTCAATCTAAATATTGTTGACTACGACTATGTACAAACGCTAAAAATGGAGTTCGCGGCCGGTCGTAATTTCTCCAAGGAAATTGCTGCTGATTCCAGGAGGGGAATAATTGTGAATGAGGCGCTGTTAAAGGAATATGGATGGAGCGATGCCATCGGAAAAGAATTGCCTGGAAAGAATTTTGCCGACCATGAGGTCATTGGAGTGGTAAAAGATTTTAACTATGAATCACTTTACACAAAAGTAAGTCCTTTAGTTATTGTGATGGACCCCGCGATCATACTTCAAGGGGCGCAAAATATAAACATTGGAAATACTCCGGTGCCTAAACTAATGGTGCGCCTGAATCCTGGTAACCTTGCAGCGTCTATAGGGAAAGTAAGAGAGGTGTGGAATAGATTGACCGGCGATCAGGAATTTCAATTTGATTTTGTCGATCAGGCGCTGGCCCAGCAATACAGCAACGATGTGAACCTGGGCAAGATTGTGCGGATTGCAACGTTAATCGCTATGGTGATTGGAAGCCTGGGCCTATATGCATTGGCTTCGCTTGCCATGCAGAACAGGGTGAAAGAAATTTCAATCCGCAAAGTGATGGGTGCGAGCGAAAATTCACTGCTTTTGCTTCTTTCAAAAGATTTTATTGCTCTTATAGTTGTATCACTTCTGCTTTCTGTTCCAATAACCATCTATCTCATGAGCGGCTGGCTGCAATCCTTTGAATACAGAATAAGTATTGGCTGGGAAATATTTGGTATTGCGGGCGGTATTTCATTAATGATTGCCCTTGTGACGATCAGTTATCATACGATCAAAACCGCACTAACACGGCCTGCAGAAGTCTTGAAGTACGAATGAGCTTGGATGCGCAAGGAGGTATCGATAAGTGTTAGTACCGAATCAATTTTGTCTGGAGAAATGGAACCGATAATTTTCAGAGAAGACCTATAGCTTTGTTATCTTGGCCCATGATTTCACGGCATGTTGTGGCTAGCGATAATATAATCTTTACATTGGCCGAAGAATTTATTCGTAAAACATCTCGTTCTCTTTTCCTTACGGGGAAGGCAGGGACGGGTAAAACAACTTTTCTTAGACACATCAAGGAAACATCCTCAAAGGCAATGGTAATTGTTGCCCCGACCGGTGTAGCTGCCATCAATGCCGGAGGGACAACAATACATTC
>DASVBA010000034.1:0-2536 GCA_036376095.1 Chryseolinea sp. | reverse complement strand
CGCCGCGGCATTGGTCATTGCGTGGCTGACTATTGGAGCTCAAACAATAAAGGCGGCAAACGTCAACCCGGCAAAAACTCTCAGAAGCGAGTAATTATTTTCAGGTAATAAAAGGCATTGTCGGTCTGGCGACAGTTCTTTTCTATGTGCCGCATTAGCTTTCGGTCATGAAAAGGCTAATCATAACGATTTTTCTCTTGACGGGAGCTCAGTTTTTATTTGACTCTTATGTCACTGCGCAACAGTTGCCGTCGTCCTTCAAATTTATTGACTTTGATGGAGCGATTGGAGATACCGAAGGGTCAATGGCCTTGGGCTTTAATCTTGACAAGAACTTCGGAAAAAAACAACGGATTGTGGCCGGTCTCGGCGCACGGTTTACATCTTACCTTGGCAAGAATCAATATTATATAACAGCGCCCGCTGAATTGACATCCGGTAGCACGGGACCAGGTGTCATCTTTAAAGAAAACATCGATGCCAACATCGACACTTTTCTTATTAAAACAGCACAGGTCAATTCCCTCAACCTGATGGTGACATTGGGATATAATGTATCAGCAAAACTTTTGCTTCGCTTCAATATTGATGTCATAGGATTTTCATTTGGAAAGAGCGCAAATGGCAACTACATCAATGGATCACAGGGCGCGATGGAATCGTCAGACCCGTCACCTTTTAATTTACTGCTGGTAAGCGACAACGATAAAGGAAGCCTCAATTCGGAATTTTTCGCGAGATACCTTCTTAACGAAAAGTGGGGAGTCAAAGGAGGCGTTCAGTTCCATTTTACGGAATATACAACGGACACAGCAGTACAACAGCAGCCGGAACCCAACGACAGGTTTCGAAACAAATCGTTAATGTTTATGGCAGGAGTTTCATTTAAGCTATAGTATATGAGAACATTCATTTTTTCAATCATCACACTTATAGTAATTGCGTCTTGCAGCGAAGTGGAAGACAATACGCCCATGATTCCCGTGGATGAAGACTTCGATCCGATGGAAATGGGAGCTACATTAGTTAGAAAAGGAACGTTAATGGGAGTAGGACATACCGTGACCGGTGAAGTAAAAGTCTATAATAGCGGCGGCCAGCTTGTTGTAGTTTTTGATCCCTTTTCATCGCAGAACGGTCCTGATCTACGAGTCTATCTTAGCAAGGACGAAAACGCAACGGAATACTTGAACCTTGGTGCACTGAAGTCTACAACCGGCAAACAAACGTATGACGTAAATGGCATGCCCAATCTCGATCAATATAGATTCGCAATGGTTTGGTGTCAGGAATTCTCCGTTCTTTTTGGCATTGCCGAGTTGCAACAGCCCTGAGGAGTTCTATTTTTGATTGGCAGGATTGCCTCCGATCCCGCTGGCTTCAAGCGGTCAGATCATGATAACGTTTTTAAGATTGTGACGGTCCGAGCGCTAAGTTTCGCGATCGATTTTTTGCGCCTATCTTTGGCCGACAATGACGTTATCCATGATCGGTAAAAGACATTCTGTAATCCTGGGTCTCCTGTTCGTGTTAGTCCATTGTCTTCTGTTCTGGCACTACGGCATGCGCACGTTCTATGATTCAGCCGCTTACCTTGAGGCGGCTGACTATGTGATTGCGCATGGAAAGCTGCAGGATTTCCATCATCTCTTTTACACCGTGCCAATCCTGATGATGGCCGCTTTCAGGTATCTGTTCCCAGGAGAGGTGTTACCTATCCTTCTGTTTCAGTGCTTTCTGTCAGGTCTCGCTGTCATGGCACTGTATAAATCTGCTGAAAAGGTGTTCAGCTCAAAGACTGCCGGGCTTATGGCATGTGTCATCTTTTTAGCATGGCTGGATAACATCCACTGGAATATCACGACGATGACGGAATCCATCGCGTGCAGTATCTTTTGCTTCGTCCTGTACAGGCTGGCCTTTTGGCAAAATCGACGTAAGGATGTTCTTGTATTGACAGCATTATTGATCGTTGTATTTTTCACGCGTCCTACTGGTATAGTGATTATCTTAAGCTCGCTCATATTTGTGGTAGCACACTATTGGAAGCCGTTGGTTGAAAGCCGCCGCATTCTTGTTTCGGTTACAGTGGTCGCGGCTGTCATGATCGTTTTTACTGCCGAGCGGATGCTGGATCATTGGGATTTTAGTGATGAATACTTAAAGGGAAATATTATCACGTATGCCGACATCGTCAAAGATGGCCACTCGTTATACCACGAAAGCCTCACGATAGATCCTCCTTCATCCAAGGCATTCTCCCGGAGTGTTTCGCCTATCGGACGCGTTGTGCTGTTTATCTACGAAAATCCTATTCATTTTCTGAAAACGGCAGGTCTAAAGGTATTCTACCTTGTGTCATTCGTGAGGCCATATTACTCATGGGCGCACAATTTATACTTAGCAGTGTGGATACCGTTGGTCTATTTCTTTTTTGCTGTTGGGTGGAGGGCAACATCCAACTTACCGATAAAACTTTTTGTAGTGACTGCGATCGTGCTCAATTGTGGCCTTATCGGCATTTCATCAGTTGACT
>DASVBA010000854.1:0-2086 GCA_036376095.1 Chryseolinea sp. | reverse complement strand
CGGAGTTATCGGCGCTTCTTTCGTAATTACTCAATACCACACCTCGGTAATGTTCGCTCCCAACGTAGTGGGTACTGCAAATGCAACAGTTGCTGGCTGGGGTAACATGGGTGGTGGGGCTACACTTATAATGATGCCTCTGATCTTCACGGCTTTTGTCGCCGCAGGATATATGGACGAACAAGCCTGGCGTTATGCGATGGTAATTCCGGGCCTCGCTTTGTTCATTATGGGCTTTGTTTATTTTTTCTTTACTCAGGACACTCCAGACGGAAACTTCGCGGACCTGCGTAAAAACAACGGGGAATACAAAACAAAAAAAGGCGATGCTAAAGGAAGCTTCTTAAGTGCCTGCAAAGATTACAGGGTTTGGATCCTGTTTCTTGCCTATGGGGCGTGCTTCGGTATCGAGATCACTATCGACAATATCGCTACACTTTACTTCGTCGACAATTTCAATCTAGGATTGAAAGAAGCTGGACTTATCGCCGGACTATTTGGGATGATGAACATCTTCGCCCGTGCGCTTGGTGGGATCTTTGGAGATAAGGCGGGAAAAAAGTATGGACTCAAAGGAAGGATATTTATTCTTGGTCTTTTCCTGCTTTGCGAGGGTCTTGGCATCATGCTGTTTTCCCAAATGGCTTCGTTGACGTGGGCGATAGCGATCATGTTGTTGTTTGCACTTTTTCTGAAAATGTCAAATGGTGCTACCTACTCCGTTGTGCCATTCATCAATAAAAAAGCCGTAGGTTCTGTGGCTGGTATTGTTGGCGCCGGTGGAAATGTTGGTGCCGTGCTCGCTGGTTTCCTGTTTAAGTCCAGCGAAATCACGTATCGCGAAAGTCTATTTATTATCGGAATAGTTGTATCGGTAGTCTCCGTGGTGTCTCTTTTGTTAAGCCTTTCCAAAATGACCACAGGAGAATTGCTTACGCCCGAACCTGGCCGTGAGCCGGCGTTGAAGGAAGCACTTGTATATGCTGAAAAAGTTTAACGATTCATGAAGAAACAAAGATCACTTCTGAAAAGCATTGAGGGGATTACCAGGTAATACTCCTCAAAAAAAATGTCCCCTATCAAGAACGGCGAATTCCTCAAGGGGACAATCATTTAGCGGTTTACACTAAACAAATCAAATCTATGGATAAGAAAGTATACATACCAATCATAATCTTTCTTTTTTGCTGCACCTTTACACAAGTGGCTCATGCACAGTTCACAGTATCAGGACAGCTGAGAACACGAACTGAATTACGTAACGGTCAGGGCACCCCTCAGGTAGCCGATACCGCCGCCGCGTTTTTTACCTCGCAACGCACCCGTCTTAATTTTGGATACGCAGGTCACCGGTTCAAACTATTTACGGCAATTCAGGATGTTCGGGTATGGGGACAAGATGCCTCATCTGTGAATAGAATCACGACTGACGTCAACGATGGATTAATGATCCATGAAGCGTGGGCGGAGATCAGTCTTGTAGATACAGGAAAAGTGATTAAGAACTTTTCAATCAAGATCGGTCGCCAGGAACTGGTCTATGATGATGTGAGATTACTGGGAAATCTTGACTGGCTGCAACAAGCCCGCCGTCACGATGCTGCATTGATAAAGTTCGAGCATAAAGGTTGGATGGCTCACCTTGGCGCGGGCTTTAATCAAAATGCCGAACGCAAATCCAATACCATATATAATGGAGTGCCTACCGGATATCCCGCAAGCACCAATGGGTTGAATACAATGTATAAGTCTATGCAATTCTTATATGTTGGGAAGAAACTTCACTTTGGAAATGCATCATTCCTTTTCTTCAAAGATGATTTCAGTAAGTTCCACTTCGCTGAAACCGATATCAACAAAATAACTCCTATCTGGGACCGGGGAGTCTGGAGCAGGTACACCGTAGGAGCCAACTTGTTCGGAACCGCCTTTCGAAAACTTGGATTTGCACTCAGCGCTTTCTATCAGGGTGGAGAGTATAGAGAAGGAACGTCGCTGGATGAATACTTCCTCTCAGCTTCAGGTTCTTATGCCGTCGGCAGGAAGTTTAGTATTGGCCCGGGCGTCGACATAACTTCCGGAAACA
>DASVBA010000821.1:0-8833 GCA_036376095.1 Chryseolinea sp. | reverse complement strand
TAATGATGGTCTCATTTTATAACCCCTCCCCTCAACGCTATAAGATCATAACAGAAGCGGGCGCATTTCCGTCCGATCAATACGCATTTGAGTCGCAAATAAAATTTCACGGATACGATCCAGGACGGTCACTTATTGAACTTAAACCACGCGACGGTGAGCATATACTGCGGACAGAAGACATAGTAGCTTCTATTAAAGCGCACGCAAACGAGCTGGCCCTTGTAATTTTTGGAGGCGTACAGTACTACACCGGGCAATTGTTTGATTTGAAAACAATAACGGAGGCGGGGCATGCCGCCGGAGCAAATGTGGGCTTTGATCTGGCACACGCAATTGGAAATGTTCCACTATCCCTCCACGACGATGATGTTGACTTCGCTGTATGGTGCAGTTATAAATATCTGAATTCAGGTCCGGGATCAATCGCCGGAATTTTTGTACATGAACGTCATGCCCAAAATTTTGATCTGCCGAGGTTCGCAGGCTGGTGGGGTCACAATGAAAAGGAACGTTTCCTTATGGAGAAAGGATTTAAACCAATGCCTGGGGCGGACGGATGGCAGCTTTCAAACGTTCCGGTTTTCCAAGGTGCCGCCCACATCGCGGCACTTGAGATCTTTCAACAAACCACTATTACCGCGCTAAGGAAGAAGAGCCTTCTACTCACTGGATACCTTGAATTCTTATTAAACGATTTTGATCCTGACCAAAAATATTATCGCATAATTACTCCCAGAGATCCTGCTCAGCGCGGTTGTCAGTTGTCCCTGTTATTGCAAGACCATGGCAAGAAGATTTTTAAAGGCTTGCTTCAAGGTGGAGTGATATTGGACTGGCGCGAGCCAAATGTGATCAGACTGGCGCCGGTTCCCTTATACAATAGTTTTCAGGATGTTTTTCGCTTCGTTGAAATTCTCAAAACATCTATCAAAAGATACTTCAAATGACCAGGTAAATGACGAAGAACAAACATATCGCTATCGTAGGAGGAGGATTGGTGGGATCCATGATGTCCATTTACCTTGCGAAACGCGGGTATAGGATTTCCGTGTTTGAAAGGCGATCTGATATGCGCAAGAATTCAGTGGATGCCGGCCGTTCGATCAACCTTGCATTAAGCAATCGCGGAATCAGATCTCTTGACGAAATCGGTCTTGCCGGGCAGTTGAAACAGGCTTCGGTACCGATGCGCGGAAGAATGATGCACGATGTTAATGGCAAGCTCACGTTTCAACCTTACGGAAAGGAAGGACAGTTCATAAATTCCGTCTCGCGAAGTGGATTGAACAAAGTATTGATAACGGAAGCGGAAGCGAACGGCGTTACGTTTTTCTTTGATCATCGTTGCGTAGGGGTTGACCTAAACGAGACGAGCCTTTCCCTATTGTCAGAGGGAAAAACCACTCACATGAAGTTTGATAACATCATCGGAGCCGATGGAGCGTTCTCGTCAGTACGTGGAGCAATGCAGATCACTCATCGGTTCGATTACTCTCAGGACTACATCGAGCATGGTTATAAGGAATTCACTATTCCGGCAGGAAAGGGAGGCGAATTTTTAATGGAGAAAAATGCGTTGCACATCTGGCCACGCGAAAGTTATATGCTGATTGCTCTGCCCAATCCAGATGGCTCGTTCACTTGTACGTTGTTTTTTCCTTTTGAAGGAAGTCCCTCATTCAAAAGCCTCAATAATCCGAACGACTTTTTTGAATTTTTCAATAAAACTTTTCCGGATGCTATTCCTATGATGCCCTACCTCCTTCAGGAACTGCAAGAAAATCCGACATCATCGCTTCTGACCATCCGATGCTACCCATGGGCTATACAAAGCACCCTATTGATCGGCGACGCAGCTCACGCGATCGTACCTTTTTATGGTCAAGGAATGAACGCCGGGTTCGAGGATTGCCGGATAATGAACAAGCTCCTCGACGAATTTGACGATGATTGGAATCGAGTGCTACCGATTTTCCAGCAGAATCGCAAGCCCGATACCGATGCAATTGCTACACTTGCCTTGGCAAACTTTATCGAAATGAGAGACCTCGTAGCTGACGCGGACTTTTTGCTGAGGAAAAAGATCGAGGCAAAACTTCATGAGCTTTTTCCTGATCGATGGATTCCGTTGTATTCGATGGTGACCTTTCACGAGAACATAAGATATTCGGACGCACTTAAAATCGGGCTGAAGCAACAACACGTAATGGATATTGTAATGAAGACACCAGGTATCGAAACTACTTGGCCGGCTTTAGATTTTCAATCTCTTGTTCGTCAAATTGAGGAAGCCTGATGTGAATCTTATATTCTTCAAATCTTTCGAGTACAACCTGAACATAGTCAACTGGTTCTTCACATTTGCAGTAGCCGGCAGTTACTAATGGATCTCGGTAATACTTCGGATCGGATTTCTTTAGCAAAAAATATTGTACATCCAGCCACAGAGCCTCATTCCTGCCATACTTCTTACACAACTTCCTGGCGTCGAGAATGTGCGCAAGACCGGCATTGTATGACGCCAACACAAACTTCAATCGTTCTTGCTGATCCGGTATACGCCTCGTCCAATACTTTTCGAGGTACATTAAATAATTCACTCCCGCTTTCAGACTTTGTTTTGGATCCTGAAGATCTGTCGCGCCAAAACGTTTGGCTGTTTCAGGCATCAACTGCATCAATCCCCGGGCACCCGCCCAGGACTCATCTGTCGGATTAAATTTCGATTCCTGGTAAACAACTGCCGCAAGCAGTCTCCAGTCCCACCCCAGTTTGTTGGCACCTTCTTTTATAAGATCGTCATACGGAGAAAGTTTGTTGCCGCCCAGCGAAGAATAGTCGCTTTGCATATGAACAACAGACGTTCGCGGGCTTCTAAAGTACCTGTTGTAGATAACCATGAACGTTGGTTGCTGCTTGATTTCCAGAAGCCACTGATCGATTACTTCCATCAGTTTAGGTGAGTTTTTACGCACCGCCCACGCGATCTGTTGCGGAATGCTGAGAACGGTGCTCACGTCCAGGTTTGGATAGTATGCAGAATTTACTCTTGCCATCGTATGGTCAGCGACGGTATAATCAATCTCTCCTAATGCGACCTTCCGGATCAAGGATTCACTCTCCGCCGTCAGCGTATCAATTTGAACAAGAATATCGCCACCTAACTCCTCGGACAAATTCTTGAGGTGAAGCTCGTGACTTGTTCCTTCAATCACATAGATCTTCTTACCGATCAAGTCGGCCGGATCGCGTATCAGGCTGTCATTGATCTCCTCAAGGGGCAGATCTTTCCAGCGGGCAGGCTTTCGCTGCACCAGAACCTGGTACGTATTAAAATGGGGTCTGGTGAAGTTTACGATCTCTCGTCTTGGTTTTGTGATCGTTAACGGAAATGCTATGATGTCTCCTTCACCGGTGTTGAGTTGCTCAAAGGCGCGATCCACTCCCGATGTGACCTTTATTTTCAAGCTTACGTTTAATTGTTTCGCAAGGAGTTGAAGCAACTCATATTCATAACCCATTGGGTGCCCTTTATAAATAAAATAGCTGAATGAGTTATTGTCGACCAAAGCGTTTATGTAGCCTCTTTTAACGATGTCGTCAAGATCAATTTCTACCTGAGGCACATTAAAGGAAAGAGGAGGAATAGCTTTTTCGCAGGAAAAACACACGAGGACTAGACCTGCAGTTGCGAAGTACTTCGAAAATGCCAACATAGGTAAAGATGAAGTTAATAATTCTGACACTCATAAAGAAATTTCCAATGTCGGCGCAAGGGTTATTCAATTGAACGATAAGCAACCGTTTCGCTTGCGTGCAAAAAAAAGGCCCCTGTCGGGGCCTTTCTCACAATTCGTAACGAATTAATTCCCAAAAATATAACGAAGGCCGATCTGCATCTGCCAACGTGAAATCACGTTCAGGTCATCCCGATAGGTTTCAAGCAGCGGCGTTTTTGTAGTCGCATTCAGGTATGGATATTGGAATGTCGGACGCTTCTGGTCGTTGTAACCCGTAAAGTTGACCAGTGTGTTTCTGTTTGCAATTTTATAAACGCCCCATTCAGAATTCAACAGGTTTCCAAAGTTGAAAATATCAATACTGAGCTGAAGAGTATTCCTCTTCTTCTTGTCTCCTTTTATGTCAATGAAGAAATCCTGAAGAATGCGAAGGTCTAGCTGTCCAAAGTAAGGCCGCTCTGCGCCATTGCGTTCAGCATATTGTCCTCTGCGTTCGCTCAGGTATTCATCCTGATTGATGTATGCATCCAGGTCAGCCCATTGTTGATCAGCCGTGTATATCGTTCCGTCGGAATTGGTGATGTTTGTGAGGAGGATTTCACTTTGATCACGGGGAACGTAGAGCAGATCGTTACCACCTCCACCCGAGTTATCACCATTCATGTCACCGCTGTACACGTAAGAAAATCTTCCGTTAGGTGCCAACTCATAAAATACGCCAAGGCTCGTTCCCATGAAACCGAGATATTCCTTGCGGTAGTTGACGGAGGCTATGGCTCTGTGTCTCGCAAGGTTGGTGAAATAGGACTGAACGTTTTCATTCGGGTCTCCGGAAATTTGCCGGTCACGCCAGATGGACTGAGCAATCGATCCACCATCGTTTACGGATCGCGAATCGGTGTAGGTGTAAGCCACGAATGCATCGAGTCCAAAAAGGAAGCTTTTCTTCACCTGCGCCGTAATAAAGTAGCTATAACCCTTCTTGGTATTCGTCATCACGATAGCATCGCTGATATTGGTGTTAATCTGCGACCCTTTCGCAGCAGACGCTCCAGTGTTAGGGAACGTCTTGTAAAAGATAGGTCTGTTATCCGCTCCAGTCGCGAATTCTGTTGCATTAGGCAGGTTGATATTCTGATGATAAACCGCGTTCATATCCTTTGTGTAGGCTACATCCAGACTTGCGATCACCATTTGACCGAAGTCATGGTCAATTGCGATATTCGTTCGCCAAACTTGAGGGAACTTGAAGTTGTCGGACGTCACCGCAAGGTTATAAGACGCGCTTGCAACAGCAGCATCGCCGACCGGACGGTATTGATTTACATCTCCGGAAAAGGTTATTGCCGCAAGGTCCGCGCCGCTAAACACCCGCGATCCAAACAACACGCCGTTATTGCTTGCCTGGTTTGAAATCCACACATATGGAACACGTCCCGTGAACACACCTGTACCACCGCGGATCTGTGTTTTGTTATCACCATTAATGTCATAATTGAACCCGACTCTTGGAGACCATAATACGGATGTCTTTTGCAACTGATCAGTCTGAATTGTTTGTCCGTCGCGGAAGGTTTTGGATGCAGCATCCTCATTTAATGCGATATCAGAACTGATTATTGGAATGTCTACTCTTAAACCAACTGTAAAATTGAATTTCTTGCTTACCTCGTATTTATCCTGCGCATAGAACCCGAGTTGCGTTGCGCGGGTTTCTACAAGCGGGAATTCTCCTTCCGCATTTGCTGCCCACCGCAATTCATACCTGGCAACATTGCCGGGATTCCCGGCGGCACTCAGATAGAAATTATCCAGAGTTGCGAACTGATAAAGTCCGTAGTAAGCAGGTGCAAATCCGTTCTGAAATTTATAGATTTCGTTATAGGTTCCCACGGAAACGGTGTGTTTGCCAAGGTACATATCAAAGTTGTCGGAGATCTGTATCACATCCGTATTCAGGATGTTGTTAGCGGAGAAGGGTTCTGTTCCAAACGCTGTGAGGAAGTTGTTTGATCCGTTTCCTATATCAACCATAGGAAAAGCAAGGCTTGAAGTCGGTATTTCCCGGAAATCCCGGAATGCGGTGTAACCAATCTGAACTTTATTGGAGTATTTATTTCCAATTGTGCTGTTCAACTCGGCCGACACGCCATTTAGATTATTGTTAATCCGGTAATAAGCGGCAAGGTATGGCATGCCTGTTTGACCTGGGCTGCGTGTATTTCCAATTGCACCACTGGTGCTCGGTACTACATCGCGGTACGAATCAAGATAATTGTATTTGACGGTCAGCTTGTGATTGGTGCTGATGTTCCAATCCAACTTAACGGCGGCTTTATCACTATTTGTTTCAAGATCATAACCCTCGTAGGGACCGGTACCGAAACCATAAGTCTCAGATAAGAATGTGCTTAACGCATCAAGGTCAGACGCCTGTACAGCGGAAACGTTCGATCCTGAAGCACCAGGTCGCGATGCGCTCCATAAAGTACCGGGGTCATCCCTTCTTTCCACTTCGTAGTTCGCAAATATGAAGAGCTTGTTTTTGATGATCGGTGCACCAATACGGAAACCATAATTCTTTACGCTAAATGTTCCCAGTGGACTACTAAGGCTTCCAACTTTATCGTTCGTCAGATTTTCGCTTCTTGTGAAATAGTAAACAGAACCAGTGACATCATTGGTACCACTTCTTGAAACGACGTTGATGCCAGCACCCGTAAAACTTCCTTCGCGAACATCATAAGGTGCAATGCTCGTGGTGATCTGATCCACTGCATCCAGACTTATAGGCTGTGCGTTCGTCTGACCGCCAACAGAACCGGAAAGACCGAAAGCATTGTTGAATAGTCCGCCATCTACAGTAATGTTGTTATAACCGTTGCTTCTTCCTGCAAAGCTGGGTCCACCGGTCGCTGAATTAGCTTGAGGGGTAAGACGTACATAGTCCTGGAAACTTCTGCTAAGCGTCGGAAGCTGGCTGATCTGCTTGTTTGAAATAGTTGTGATCGCACCGGTCCGGTCGGAGTTGATGACACTGTTACCAGAAACGGTGATCTCCTGTAGCTGAGTACCTGATTCCACCAATTGAAATTCAGCATTGGTGGTAACGCCAAGCGTCAACATGATGTCGCCAAGTTCCTTGGTGTCATAGCCGACAAAGGAAACCGTGATCTTGTAAGGTCCGCCCACTCGTGCATTCGGGATGATAAATTTTCCATCCGCGAGCGTGGATGTTCCGTATTGCGTTCCTGAGGGTTGGTGCACTGCTATCACATTTGCTCCAGGCAGTGCCTCGCCTTTCTGATCCGTAACAAATCCACTAATGCTGGATGTTGTTACACCTTGTGCAAGAGCTCCGGAAAATGAGATCAGCACAACGGCAAAAAGCAGTAAAATTTTACTCATAGATTGGATTGAGGTTAATGATGGTACTATTAGGTTTAGGTTTCTTGAGGACCTAAAAGTACCGGAAGGGAAACACTTAAACTTTAAAGCACCTTTAAATCTTTCCACAAAATGTTTACAAATCTTTAACAGGAATTCATGTGCCACTCATAAAAAAGAGCGGTAATTATTTGATTAAGAATACTTTATTTGACTTCGCATACCACATAAGCCTGACCTGAAATATGAAGAGACTTGTTTTTCTTGCCTTATTATTTACATCGTTTGCGCTTGCAGTGGGCGCCCAGCCCGATCTTTCCTACTACCTCCCGGACGGAGCTTCATATAACCCGGCGATACCAACACCCAAGTCAATAATCGGGCATGAGGTAGGTGAATGGCATGTTACCCATGATCGATTGATAAACTATATGTACGCGTTGGATAAAGCATCTGACCGTATTAACCTCGAGGTCACAGGCCACACTTATGAAGGCAGGCCGCTGTTGCTTCTTACAATCACGTCACCAAAAAATCACGAAAACCTAGAGGCTATTCGTGCACAACACCTGCAACTTTCAGATCCTTCAAAATCCAGCTCAATTGATACCAAGAACATGCCGGCGGTTTTTTATATCGGATTCAGCATCCACGGAAATGAAGCCAGCGGAGTGAATGCCGGACTTCTGGCTGCATATCATTTTGCAGCAGTCCAGGGTCCCGAAATGGAAGGGTATCTAAACAACACTGTAATTCTCTTTGACCCCTGTTACAACCCCGACGGTATGCAACGATTCAGCAGTTGGGTGAACTCGCGCAAAAGTGTGGTGACTTCAACTGATCCCAATGACACAGAACACAATGAAGCGTGGCCAGGCGGACGTTTTAATCATTACTGGTTCGATCTTAACCGGGACTGGTTGGTTGCCCAGCATCCAGAGTCAAGAGCGCGGGTGAAGAATTTTCAACGATGGAAACCAAATGTCCTTACTGATCACCACGAAATGGGAACGAACTCTTCGTTCTTTTTTCAACCGGGTGTGCCCTCCCGAATGCATCCGCTCACTCCTTCAAAAAACCTTGAGCTGACGAAACGAATTGGTGAATTCCACGCAAAAGCTCTCGATGAGATAGGCTCATTCTACTTTACGCAAGAGGGATATGATGATTTTTACTACGGCAAAGGCTCGACCTTCCCCGACGTCCAAGGTTCAATCGGAATACTTTTCGAGCAGGCCAGCTCACGCGGTCATGCACAGGAAAGCATCAACGGCATACTTCGTTTTCCATTCACCATCCGAAATCAATTTACTACGGCGCTTAGTTCACTGAAAGCGATCAATGCAATGCGGGAGGATCTACTTAATTACCAGCGTCAGTTCTACAAAGATGCAATGAGTGAGTCAATCAAAGATCCAATCAAAGCGTATGTATTCGGATCAGCGAAAGATCATGCGCGATCTTTTCACCTTGCGGAAATAATTGCACGCCAGAACATTGATATTTATAAAGTAGCCAGCACACAAACAATTAATAGCAAGAGCTTTGAAGCCGGCTCGAGCTACGTCGTCCCGTTGAATCAAGCACAATACAAGCTGATTAAAGGTATGTTCGAAAAACGGACCTCCTTTACCGACAGTCTTTTTTACGACATCTCCAGTTGGACCCTTCCTTTGGCACTTGGCCTTGACTATGAAGAAACG
>DASVBA010000618.1:0-3097 GCA_036376095.1 Chryseolinea sp. | reverse complement strand
CTTTCACCTTCAATAATAATGACACTGTTTTGAAGCGGCCTTCCGCCAAAACCATCTATTAACGTTCCGCCTACCAGGGCTTTGACCTGAGCGAACGAGGTCATATGAATTATTGCACAGACGAAAATGAGCAGACGTTTCATTTGAGTTAGGTTTGAGTAACTCAAAGTAAAGAATATTTCAACGCACATCAACGCTTGAAACCGTCTTCGCGAGTCCTCCTGGTATTTCCAGAGCGATTACCTCATTGTTAAAAACCTGCGGTGGGATTTTTATTAAGTGTAAAATTGACATTATCAAAAATTATTGTATCATACATAGAATTCATTTGCACTCCTCTTAAATACATAATAACATGACCCGTCTGCTGACCCTATGCGTTTGTTTCCTTTTTCAAGGACTCTCCTTTGCCCAGCAAGCAACGACTGCCATTGAAGTGGACGCAGCAAAGCCGATCGGTGAGATGAAACCCTTCTGGTCTTATTTCGGCTATGACGAACCGAATTATACGACGCGGAAAGACGGTCAGAAATTATTGACGGAATTAAAGGAATTGAGTCCTGTGACGGTATATGTAAGAGCGCACAATCTGCTCACCTCCAGAGGCAACAGCGCCGGCCCGGATCTTAAATGGGGTTTCACCGATGCTTACAAAGAGGACAAAAAAGGAAAAGCCGTTTACAATTGGACAGTGGTCGACAGTATAGTTGACACATACATCCAGCGTGGAATGAAGCCATTGATGGAGATTGGATTTATGCCTAAAGACCTTTCCTCCAAAGGGGAGCCCTATGATCACACCTGGAGCACGGGTGGCAATCTATGGACGGGTTGGACCTACCCTCCGAAGGATTACAACAAGTGGCGAGAGTTGATCTATCAATGGGTAAAACATTCTATCGATCGTTACGGAAAGCAGGAAGTTGTAACGTGGCTGTGGGAGGTTTGGAACGAACCCGACATTGCTTATTGGTCGGGTACTTTCGAGGAGTATTGCAAGATGTACGATTATGCTGCCGACGGCTTGAAGAGGGCCTGCCCAGAATGTACGATTGGCGGACCACATACAACCAGTCCAAGAAGTGAAAAAGCGTATAACTATCTGACGAGATTCATAGAACACTGTCTGCGGGGAACGAATTATGCGACAGGTAAAATAGGAACACCGTTGGAGTATGTCGGCTTTCATGCCAAAGGTTCACCGGAATTCGTGGATGGGCACATTCGAATGAACATGGGCGTACAACTCAAGGATATTCAACGGGGATTTGAGGCCGTCAATTCATTTAAAGAGCTGAAGAACATTCCGATCATTATTGGCGAGTGCGATCCCGAAGGATGTGCCGCGTGCTCCGAGAAAAGAGATCCGAAATATGGCTACCGAAACGGAACAATGTACTCCAGCTATACTGCGTCATCATTTGCCAGGATTTATGAATTGATGGATCAACAGAGTGTAAACCTGAAGGGGGCCGTGAGCTGGTCGTTTGAGTTTGAAGATCAGGAATGGTTTGCGGGTTTTCGCGAGCTGGCTACACACGGTATCGACAAACCTGTGTTGAACGTATTCAGAATGTTCGGAATGATGGAAGGCAGCAGAATTTATGTGAAATCGGATAATGGGTTAAATGCTGCAGAGATAATCAGCAAAGGAGTGCGGGAAAGCAGCGATGTCAATGCAATTGCAAGCAAAAACGAAAATTCAATTTGCATCATGGTGTGGAATTATCACGACGATGATATAGCAGGTGCATATGCTCCTCTTAAGCTAACGGTTAACGGGATAGGCAATCCACAAGTGTTACTTCATCATTACCGGGTGGATGAGCAATTCAGTAACTCATTTGAAGCGTGGAAAGCAATGGGCAAACCTCAGAACGTTACTGATGCACAATATGATGAACTGGAGCGAGCAGGTCAGCTACAAATGTTGGAATCTCCTCAATGGAAAACCGTTAAGGATGGTACGGTTGTTATGGAATTCAATTTACCAAGACAGGGAGTATCACTGGTCAGAATGACGTGGTAATCAATTAAAGGGCCTGGTATTACTCTGCGATCTTTATGCATTAAACTTTAGCGTTCTTTGCGTGAACCTGCATTCGACGTTTTCACATCAATCCAAACCAGGTAACAAACTTATTTCACTCGAATCGCTTCTTCCACCACCTTGCCCTGCTCTCTGACGATCATCTTGTCCTCCTGGAACTCGAATGTAAGATCGCGATCAGCTGAAAAGAAAACAGTATCGCTTTCCGGAAGCAGTTTAAAAATCTGGTCCCCGATAGAAAGAATGATCGAACCATTAGCATGCTTAACCTCACAAAGACCCGACTGCGGCGCGTTGTACTTTCCGTCATAACGGCGAAGGATCTTCTCACTCACAACGACTTCCTTTCGATGGTTTACATACGGCGCCGGACCATGGTCATAGCTGAGTACTCTCGACATTTTCCATCCGCTTTCCGTCTTTAAAAGCAGGTGCGTGAATCTCGCCAGTCCATCGAGCCGCGGTTCTTTTCCTTTTTCCAGTACATAAAAAACGTGTTGCCCCGAGAGGATTGCGCCGTAAAGTTTCTCGCCGTCTTTCATGGGGAAGATCTTTTCGCTGCCAGCGACCAGCTCCCTTCGCAAACGGAAATTATCATTGCTGCACAGATTTCGTTTGGATGTAGACAAAACGTTATCCAATCCGTTGAGGATTCCGCCTTTGTCATGATAGAATTCGATATCGTCCGTGAAAAAGCTGCGCATAGCGTCTATGTTACAGTTGTTATAGTGCTGCCAGAACGTGCTGTCCAGTGCGAGAACCTCTTTCATTTCGTCGTCAGCCGTTTTGTTCTGAGCGTTGAGACTTCCGCATAAGAGTAAAGACAACAGAAGTATACAAGCAGCACAATTCGAAGTGTTCATAAAAAGGATGGAGTTATAATGATTAAGATCAGCGTTTGAGCTTTCTGTCTACGATAAAATTCAGGATAAGGCTCATCCCTCCGAAAAGGAATGTCATCGAAAAATAGGCTGGCGCTCTCTCAATCAGCTCACTTTTATACAACGTGTTTCCCATCAAAATGCCAAGGGCTATGCCTACACTTAG
>DASVBA010000794.1:0-3621 GCA_036376095.1 Chryseolinea sp. | reverse complement strand
TGTTTTGAGGTACGCTACCTGTTCCATTGTAAAACATGGTATCACCCAATAACAAGACCTTATTAAGATATGCTTTGAAAAGTGCCCTGTCCACCCGAGCTGTTTTATATTCTTGCCGGACCAGTCCATCCGACCCGCCATGCCAAAGCACTCCGTCTTCTTCGTAGTTGAATACTCCCGTGCTTTCAAGAATCCGCGATGTATTGAATCGTTGGGAATGATAGCTGCCTGAAGAATTGCGCGTGATGACAATTACTTCCTTTCTTCCATCTGGTGTTTTCTTCATTTTTGCAACGAAACGTCCCGATGCATCCTCATTAAGTATGGGAAAAATGTGTGTGTCGAATCCGTGTCGTTTTGAAAACGTCGAGTCATGGTAGAATCGGTTGGTGGTATAATCAAATCTGAAATGCTTGCTGCCTGATCCTACGCGAAACAACTCTTCATTGTCAACGGAATTCAATTTAATGTAGCCTTCCTCCAGCCCATCGTCCGGGCCGAAAGTTCTTATTGATGGCTTGTCATAATTGATCAAGCCATCGGGTTGAGTAAATGAAAGAAGAGTAGCCCCCTGAGAAAACGTACCAATCCAGACTTTACCAGTTATCGTTTCATTAAAACGTATGTTGTCCAGCTTTACCTCTTTGATTTCGCTGGCTTTTGACCAAACGCCATTTTTAATTTTCATCGAAAGCAAACCTGCGTCATGAGCCACGAGGATTCTGCTGCGATCGCCTTTAAATCGATGTAAGGAGAATGATGGCGTGTCGTCCAGTTTTTTAAATTGCGAACCCCTCATCTCAAACAAGCCTTCATTGGAGGCTATAAGCATCCCGTTGTCTACTTCCAATACATCCCAAACGGATGAATTTATATTGCTGACTTTTTTAAAGAAGGCCAGTCTATCGGGGAACGCGGCTGGCTGGAGCTCGAATAGTCCCAAACCCGTTGCTACGTATATTTTTCCGTTGTACCGCGTCATGGCATTTGGTGGACCTTGCAATCCCATTTGTTCCGCATAGAGCCTCAACGGAGTGCCTATCTCAAAACGGCTGATGCCGTCATCCAGACATATCCAAAGATCGCCCACGTTATCGGTTGTCATGGCCGTCACACTGTTGATGTTCAGTCCGTTTTCCGTGCTGATCATCGACCTTACATTTCCTTTGAGATCAAGGATAGCTATACCCGCCGTCTTTGTTCCGATCGCAAACGTGCTGTCAGCCAGCATTAACGCGGTATAGATCTGTTTCTTTTTGAGGAATTCGTCTGCCCGTGTTTTAAATGGTTTGATTTCCTTGCCGTCATAAATAAAGAGTCCGTCAAATTTTGTTGCCAGAAGCAACCTGTTGTCTGCAAGAGGCAGCGCCGAATATATTCTGATCTTTTTTACCGCAGCGCCGCCGGGTGCCAGTTCAAAATGATCCGTTTCAAAACGCATCAGTCCTGTTCCTTCTTCGCAGACAAAAAGCTCATCACGCCAGAAGAATCCTTTGTGCCAGGCGCCGGGTTGTGGCCAAGTCCAGAAAGTCATTCGCTCACCATTCCAACAGAACAATCCTCCTTCAGTTTCAAACCAAGCAGAGCTTCCGTTGACATGGGTGGTCCATACATTACCGAATCCTTGGTGTTCTTTCGTTAAGAGGGGAAGAAACGATTCATAGGTGAGACCACCCGTATTGGTCTTTTTTAAATAGCCAAAGTCGTCTAATGCACCGACGTAAACCTTGCCCGCAGAATCCATAGCAATTGAACGGATCACGCTGTGCGTTGGGGTTTCAATTAACTTCCATGCTTTGCCGTCAAAGGTCATAACCCCGTTGCCGTTCGCAAATAGCATTACCCCGTCTTTATCCTGTATAACTCCCCAGTTCTGAAAATCTTGTTTGTATTCTTTGATAGTATAGTTCCTATAATAAAAATTACCAGCCTCAGCGTAGAGCGCGGGCGAGCTGCCAGTTTGATCGGGGTCCTGACTGCTCTGTGCCTACGCGCAAAGAGCTGTCTGAAACAATAGATAG
Source organism: Chryseolinea sp. (assembly GCA_036376095.1). GTDB lineage: Bacteria > Bacteroidota > Bacteroidia > Cytophagales > Cyclobacteriaceae > Chryseolinea. The sequence goes on along the minus strand of DASVBA010000794.1, from coordinate 1,600 downwards.
AATATCGATTTCGTTGACACAGCTCTATTATTATAATAATATATCGGACGGGGCCAGACTGGCGGAAAAGGAATCGTATATTAAAGATGGCCGTATTTTTTTGAAGAACAAAAGGAGTAAATCCGTGCCCGATGTTCACGAACAATGTGGACGAAAAAGTATTGTGGAATGGGGTGAGTTTGTGCGACTATTTATCTGCCTTCGTGGTATCAACGTTGTAGGTGAGCATTAACTGAAGGCCGATATTATTTTCTTGTTTTGTTCCATTTGATTTCACCAACAGCTGGTAAAGGCATCCTCCCTGGAGGGTCAGCTTTTTATCGAACTGATACCCGGCACCGACAAATATCCGGTTTTGATCGGGCCGTTCGTAGGTAACTTGCTCACCCCAGCTATAGAATATTTCATCGTATACGCTCACGAAGACGGTTCCAGGTTCGATGGTCGTTTTATTCAGCGGTAGTCTTGCCATCAAACGGTAACGAAGTCGCGTTTGGTTGACGACATACCCGTCGTCGACGACTGCCCCGTCGGTTGTTAAATGATGTTGCTGGAGGAAGCGCTCTTCCAATCTCAGGCGATGATCCACTTTTAGACGCTTAACGCTGTGATTGTAGAATACTTGTTGCCAGATACGGTGCTCATTGTTTTCAAACGCCGCTGGTTGTTTGCCATACTTATAGTTCCAGGTATACACGTAGCCCAGCGGCACGAAAGAAAAATGATCGTTGATTTTTACGTCCAGTGCGGTGCGGGCCTGGTATTGTTGCTGGTCGAAATCGTCTGCATATCTGAACTGTCCTTCGACCATTATTGTCAATCGTTTGGTCATTTTAATGTTCGAGGTGATCGAGAACCACTGGAGGGGCTGCGTTACAGTCTCGCGCTCTCTGGTTTGCCCAAAAGCGAGCTGGATCGATAGAACAAGTGTAAAAATCAGGGATGGGGATAGTCTTGTCACTTTATAAAACCTTCGTTATTTCATTCCAAAAGTACCTCACAAAGAGTGTTACCGCAATATTAAGTTCTTAACATTGGCTTAACATTAATTTAAACCAAGTTGTTCTAGGCTTTTAACTTTTTGATTATCAACAGTTTACGATTACCGATAGGCAACCGACTACCCAGTCGATGCCAGTCTTAGCCTGGAATTATTGACAGAATCTTTAAGTGGCACTTTAACGGGGCCGAGGAGGAAAGTTCCAAGGAAACAGTGCCGGTGTTCGCGCGCCATCGATCCGATATTCATCAAGGCCAGTAGCCGTAACGTTGATCCGTAACAATAACGGTTTCCCTAATCGCTTTGTTGTCATTTGCACGTGCTCCTGATTTCTTAAAACCCATTGTAGATTCTATAGAAAGCAGTCCTAAGAACATTACAGTAGGAATGCAACTATTCCTATGAAGAGGATTCTATTAAAACCAAGTGAACGGAACAAATGGTGTGCATCCCGCAATTGCGGAGCAGTGTTTTTGCCCGGAGGTCTCGGTTAATTTATTTTTTCAAGGTCACCTTTTGGATTTCGCGTTTATATATATCTTTAGAAAACCCAAAATTAGCTACAATCAAAAGCTCCCCTCGCTATGGAATTCTTTAGCA
>DASVBA010000774.1:0-3711 GCA_036376095.1 Chryseolinea sp. | reverse complement strand
ATGCTAATGGCAGGAAAGGACGTAACAAGAGCGTTTAGCGATTATTTGAACAAAAGAGAGGTGACGAACCTTTTGTTTGTTCAAAAAAGTGACGAAGGATTCAGAATTATCACTACTGCATATAACGGAAAGGAAACAGTGATCGACAAGCAGCAAGGCGCCTGGTCGCGTAGCAACAGCAATCTTAACGAGGTGTTGAAAGAATTGTACCGGGCGTCATCTTCACAAAAGAAGCAAAACCTGCTTATAAACGAAACCCCTGAAACCGGGCTGAAGATAAATCCGATCCTTGGCAACCGAAATGAATTTTATGCGATCGACTTAAAGGTTGACCCACTGGCAGTTCCCAAGACAGGTGACGAAGCTACTGACAAGGAGTTGGAGGAGATATTCAAAATGTATTATCCTTTAAAGTTCAAAATGACAGAACCCGGAATACCTGAGAAAGAATTGAGAAAGCAGGGAAGCCTGTACGTTGTCTGCTTTGTTCACACACGAGGGGCGGTTGCAAAAGATCTCCTGGGGTATGACACCAGCAAATCCGAAAGTGCACTCGTCTCTGTCACTTATCCCGATAATCAACAACAGCTCAAGAACATTGGATCAAACACTCCCGTCTATAAGTTCTATTTCAAGCATATTGATTCTGGCAATGTGTTTTTTGGAACTAAATGGGATGCTGATCTCACCTGGCAACAGGCGTTGATCAATCAAATTAAAGGAATGAAAGCGGAATTAAGATTGAATTGACGTTCCGTTAAAAAAAAACGTAAGAAAACATTCATTTCTTTTTACTCCTGACATAGGGTTGACACCGCGCTATCGTTGATTTACACGTAATGAACCCTCACGTGTAAAGGTATGGCAGAACTCCTCAAACACATGTACAATCCGCAGTTCTTTGAACGTCTGAATGCGGTGTTAATCGAAACAGTTCCCATGTTTGACGAGAGACGATTTATTTTCAAAGTATTTGATCGAACGTGGCCGGACTTAGAACTGAAGCAGCGGACCAGACAGATCACGATAGCGTTGCACGAATTTATGCCGTCGGAATTTCCTGAAGCGGCGAAAGTAGTCACGTCAATTTCAAGGTCGATTCAGAGCCGCGAAAAAAAGGAACAGTCCTATCCATTTATCTTTTTACCGGATTATATTGAATTGTATGGGCTCGAAAATTTCGACGAATCCATGAAGGCTATCGAAGAGATCACAAAGTTAGTAAGCGCTGAGTTCGCAATCCGCCAATTCATACTTAAATATCCTGATGCGGCGATGAAACAAATGAGATTGTGGTCAAAGCACAAAAATCCCGCTGTAAGAAGACTTGCGTCTGAAGGCTGTCGTCCACGGCTACCGTGGTCTCAGGAGCTGACTATGTTTCGGAAGGATCCTTCTCCGATCCTTCCTATCCTGGAAAATCTCAAGACCGATCCATCCGAGTACGTGAGAAGAAGTGTAGCCAACAATCTTAATGACATTGCAAAAGACAATCCATCACTGGTGATCAAAACGGCAAGGCGGTGGAAGAGTGATAGCCAGGAAACAAAGTGGATCATCCGGCACGGGTGCAGAACTCTTCTCAAAAAAGGAGTTGAAGAGGCGCTCCGGATGCACGGATTTAAAACGGACCGGCGATGCACTGTAGACCACCTTAACGTTTCAAAGACCGTGAGGATTGGCGACTATTTGGCGTTTGATTTTGTTTTTCGGAATCTTGAAAAAAGGTCTGAACAGTTTCGGATTGAATACGTCGTCCACTATCTGACGTCTACTGGCAAAATTTCTCCTAAAGTTTTTAAGATAGGCGAGTATAACATCGAGGCCACCTCTTCGGTATCAATTAGCCGAAGACAATCATTCAAGAATTTCACAACCCGAAAACACTACAAAGGAAAGCACACACTCACGATTTTGATAAACGGCAAACCTAAGGCCAGACAAGACTTCGAGGTGGGTTAAAGAATCGTTAACGAAAACGATTGAAATTGTTATTTTTTCCCACAAATGCCTTATATTCAAGAGACATTTGAGGTCTGGCCCAACTCAATATTTTTTAATCTATGAAACGTTTTCTTTCGCTTGTCAAAGGAAATATCATCTACGCGAGTATTTTCCTAATGATCGCTCTCACCATTCTTACTACCATTTTTGCTTTCCGCAATCAACGGGTAATGCAGACTACCAATGAAGAAAGCAACGAGGCAGAGACAGTCTTGCGCAACATGGAAGACCTTTGGACGGGGATCAACCTGATGGACCTTGGTGTCCGCGGATATGCGCTTACGAAAAAGGAGGGACTGCAATCTCCTTTTCTCCAGGCATTGAGAGTGAATCCGGTTTATCTCGATACAATCAGGACGTTTATGAACAAACAGGGGTTGTCCACAACCAAGCTCGATGACTACGTTCGATTGAATAATGATTACATCCTGCTATGCAAACAAATGATCGAGCTGGTGGACCAGAATAATATGGTCGATTTTGTTTCATTGCTTGAACAGGACAAAGGTCTCGCGCTCTGGCTTGCGTATTCCGCTTTTACAAGTGAAATTGTTCAAGTTGAGAACAAGATCATAGCAGATTCAAAGCAACGATATGCAGCTGCCGTTCGGGGCAACACCATATTGCAGGTCTTGTTGTTTCTCATCATGGTTCCGTCGTTGTATTTGATCTTTTACAGGATACGGAAGCAGCAAGAGAATACGCGGAATTTATTGCTCAACCTCGAGCACAATAACAGGAAGTACGTGTTTGACCCGGGCACTGAAGTTGTTGAAGACCTCAGCGCCATTATGAACACCTCGATTGCAAACCTAAAAAAGGCAGCGGCTTTTATCGGTAAGATAACTCGTGGTGAATATGACGCGACCTGGCCCGACATGAATGAAAAGAATGCAGCGCTGAACCAACAGAATTTGTCGGGAACATTGGTTCACATGAGAGACCAAATGAAACGAATAAAGGAAGAGGATGAGAACAGGATTTGGGTGACAGAAGGACTCACAAAATTCACAGAGATTACCCGCCAGCACCAGGACAATGTAACAGCGCTGTGCGAACAGTCGATTCGTTTTATAACCAAATACATGCAAGCTCAACAGGGAGGAGTGTTTCTATTGCAGGAGCAAGACGATGAGCAGTACCTGGAACTTTTGGCGTGTTATGCATTTGACAAGAAAAAATTTGTTGAGAAGAGAGTTGATGTCGGCCAGGGATTAATTGGTCAGGCATTTCTGGAACGCAGCACGGTTGTTTTGAAAGACGTTCCCAAGGGATATACCCACATTACGTCTGGTCTCGGAGAGGCAACGCCAACCAATGTCTTAATCGTACCCATGAGATATAATGAAAAAACTGAGGGTGTCGTGGAAATTGCGGGATTTGAGGAATGGAAGGAACATCAGCGTCACTTCATGGATAAGGCAACAGAATATATGGCAGCGGCGCTGTCGTCGGTAAGGTCAACTCAAAAAATGAAACTTGTGTTGGAGCAGATGCAGGTGCAGACCGAGCAACTTCATGCGCAGGAGGAAGAAATGAGACAGAACATGGAAGAGCTCGCGGCAACTAATGAGGAAATGAAACGTAAGGAAGCGGAGTATCTCAAAAAGTATGTTGTCTAGAGTTGTATTTGACTTCAAAATAAAAGGGGCAGCTTTGATGGCTGCCCCTTTTTGCTTTCTTGGCTTGTACACCTATTTGGGAAGA
>DASVBA010000772.1:0-3530 GCA_036376095.1 Chryseolinea sp. | reverse complement strand
TCTACTTTTTCATTCACATGGCCTAAACATCACGCATGAACCGAGTCGTAAACATTTTGCTCATCGAAGACGATATTCTCGATGCAATGGACCTCCAGCGCACATTGGATCGTATGCGCATCCTTTACAAAATGAAAATTGCAAAGAATGGAGAAGAGGGTCTCGCATTGCTGGAACAGGAGGATCACCCCTTGTTTATTGGAAAGCCGGATATTATTCTGCTTGATATGAACATGCCGAGAATGAATGGTACGGAGTTCCTTCAAATAATACGGCGTCGCGACGACTGGAAAAGCATCAAGGTGTTTGTTCTCACCACATCTGATGAAAGCGAAGAGGAAAAGGCGATGCGAAGTCTTGGTATCTCGGGCTACATCATTAAGCCTCTTAAAGCAAGCAATACCGGATCTATGGATGCCTTCAACCTCATGATCGATCTGATGAATATGTAGCATGAATATGTAGCACCGATGGTCTCGTTGTTCAAGACCCCACCATCGTCTATCTTTCGGAGAACGAACGTTTTCCGTGTGATAAAAAAAACTCCCTTTCAACATAAGATCGAAGTCTCGCCCGCTGACATCGACGACCTCGGGCATGTTAACAATGTTGTTTACCTGAGGTGGGTACAAGAGGTTGCCGCTGCGCATTGGGAGTATTCAGCACCTTCGGACTTAAAATCGAAATATGCCTGGGTAGTACTTCGTCATGAGATCGACTACAAAAATCCCGCATTTCTAAACGATGCGATAACGGGCCTCACGTGGGTTGGAACACATAACGGGCCGAAGTTTGATCGCTACGTTAAGATTCAATCCGAAGATAAGGTGCTTGCAGAGGCAAAGACTACGTGGTGTTTGCTGGATGCTAAATCATTCAGACCAATACGAATCCCACCAGAGATTCTAGAGCTTCTTTGAAGAACAACGCCGGTCTTCTCTCCTGTTGTCCGCGTAGATGAATTTTATCTCGCAAATCATTGGGATGTTTTACACATTGACGTGTTATCGTACCTTTAACTAACAACCCTAACTTTCGAAGTATGAAAACGGTACTTTCAATTCTGTGCGTCCTACTATTTTCCTCAGGTTTTAGTCAGGAGTTAGTTGATTCGAAGCAACGCGAAATCGTAATTCGTTCGGTGAACGTCATTCCGATGGAAAAGGAAGAGGTTTTGCCTAACCAGACTGTAGTGATAAAGGACGGCAAGATCGCTGCAATTGGAAGTAACGTAAAGTACGGGAAGAGCGCGTTGGTAATTGATGGCAGCGGCAAGTATCTAATTCCCGGCCTGGCAGAAATGCACGCTCATGTCCCTCCTATCGACGACCTTACTCCGATGAAAGAGGTGCTACTGCTCTTTGCTGCCAACGGTATAACTACTATTCGCGGCATGCTTGGACATCCGAAGCATCTGGAACTTCGGACCATGATACAGAACGGACAAGTGCTGGGACCGAAGTTATACACGACCGGGCCATCATTCAATGGATTTGCAGTCAAGACTCCTGAAACTGGCGCATCAATGGTTCGAAGTCAGAAACAAGCAGGTTACGATTTCCTGAAATTACATCCGGGACTGACAAAGGAAAATTTCGCATCGATCGCTACGACGGCAAAAGAGGTAGGCATTCCTTTCGTCGGGCATGTTTCTTTTGGTGTCGGCGTTTGGCGAGCAATAGATGCCGGTTATTCATCCATCGATCACCTGGATGGATTCATCGAGGGCATGGTACCGGGGATTGAGAACATGGTCGAGCAGCAAGCTGGATTATTCGGGATGTTTGTGGCAGATCGCGCTGATACGACGATGATCCCAAAATTGATGAATGGGTTAAAGTCAAAAAACATTTGGGTTGTACCGACACAGTCATTGGCCGAAAGGTGGTTTTCTCCGGATTTTACGGCAGAAGATTTTACCAGTGATCCGGAGAGCAAGTACATCAAACAGGAGACGGTGAACAATTGGATCGAAGCAAAAAAGAACGTGTTGGCAAATCCTGCATACAATGCATCAAAAAGTAAAGATTACATCGCTTTACGTCGCCGGTTAATTAAAGCTTGTCAACAATATGGAGTAGGTTTGTTATTGGGATGTGACGCTCCTCAAGTATTTAATGTACCTGGATCGTCAACACACTATGAACTCGAATACCTGGTGCGTTCCGGGCTAACTCCCTATGAAGCGCTGCGAACAGGAACGGTAAATGTTGCCACTTACTTAAAGCTTCCAAATACCGGTATGATCAAACGTGGATATACTGCGGACCTTGTACTTATTGACGGCAATCCACTACAGGATATCAAGCAAACGAGAAAAGTCAGGGGTGTGATGCTTAATGGCAAATGGCTGTCGAGAGAATATATCGATGCGGGACTTAAGCCGTTGGCGAATCGTTAATCGTACAGGTGCGGGTGTGACCTCACCGCCCTACTTCGCCCGATGCATCGGGCAAGCAGGAACGCAGCGAACGCAGGGTGCCGCCCGCTAAATGCATTCAACATTCTGACGCAAAGACTTCAGCTCGTTTGTTATATCGGGATAGCGGCCTTTCGTCTTATTTATTTTACAGTAGGTCTAATTCTGAGCTCCTTTGACCTATAAAAACCAGAACTTCAACTCTTTTCGAATATGAACGCACCTATCCTCACCGGGGATGGTTAATTTTGAAACAGAACTAACAAACATGGAGCGAAAGGAATTTATAAAACGCCTGGGGATGAGCACCGTGATCCTTCCCTTGATTGGAGCATGCGGCAAAGACGAGGTTATGCAGGACACGGACTCAGGGGCTTGCGCTACCACGCCGTCGGAAACATCGGGCCCGTTTCCCACAAAAGATCCCACATCACTGGTAATGATGGATATTAAATCTGACCGCACTGGTGTGGATCTTACCGTTAACATCACAGTACAGAACAAAAACAACAACTGCGAGCCACTGCCTGGAGCAATGGTTGATGTATGGCACTGCGACAAAGATGGCTACTACTCCGAATACGGAGGAACAGGAATGCAGTCGGCCAATTTTTCCGCATACCATTTTCTTCGTGGACGTCAATCAACAGATAGCAATGGCTTGGCTGCATTTGCGTCGATCTTTCCAGGGTGGTATCCCGGAAGGGCGCCTCACATACATGTTCACATTTTCGACTCGGCCGGTAAATCACTTTTGGTCACTCAGATTGCGTTTCCTACGGAAGTTTGTGATACCGTTTACACTACGGCGTCACAGTATGCCAGGGGCAAGCAGGACACGTCGAATGCCGGCGACAACGTCTTTAGCAATTCGCTGCAGAATGAACTGGCAGCCGTTGCAGGAAACATCAGCGACGGTTATGTGTTGACTCATACGATTGTTGTAAACGCGTAGTCAATAGTTAAAAGGTGGCATCAACAGACGAAGCCGTGATCTACCTGGCGGACCAACGTAGCTGTAACCAGGCCGACTGGTTCAGGAGTTATTACACGTTCAACTTTGAAGAGTTTAGAAGGGAAAACCGAACGCCCTTTGGTTCTCTGGTAGCAG
>DASVBA010000770.1:0-4368 GCA_036376095.1 Chryseolinea sp. | reverse complement strand
TGGCCATAATATGTTTATCATCCGTGCTTCTAATGTCGAACTGACGAGGCCATTTGTAGGGCTTGAGATCACTGGCGATCATAAATGTTCCAACCATTCCCAACGCTGCAAGCAACACAGTGAATTCAAAAGTAACCGGCACGAATGGTGGAAGGGACGCAAAGTTCTTTCCTCCAATGATCATCGGCCAGTCATATCCCAGCATCCATATCTGCGTGAACAGTGCCAGTGAAGTTCCTGTTATGCCGAACATAAATGCGGCAATAGGAAGACGGCTTCTTTTGTACCCCAGCACCTCATCGAGACCGTGTACCGGAAATGGCGAGTATACTTCGTGAATCTTCACTCCGCTTTGTCTAATGGATGTAACTCCACTGACGAGCACGTCTTCATCGTCAAATACTCCTACTAAGAAATTCTTATCTGCATCCATATATTAAATTCAATTGACACGACAACTAGTGAGCGTCGTGTTTTGTTTTTTCGGACCCTACTTTAATTATACTTTTTACTTCAGCCATGTTGATCACCGGGAAATACTTCGCGAACAACAGGAATGCGGCGAAGAAGAACCCAAAAGTGAACAGATACTCACCGATATCATACATCGTCGGGTGGAACATTGTCCAGCTTGAAGGAATGTAGTCGCGATGCAGAGAGGTAACTATGATCACGAAACGTTCAAACCACATTCCGATATTTACGACGATGGAAAGTATAAAGGTTGCAGCAATGCTCGTTCTGATCTTCTTGATCCAGAAAAGCTGGGGCGATATAACATTACATGTCATCATCGACCAGTATGCCCAGGCATATGGCCCCTGAACCCGGTTATAGAACGCGTAACCTTCGTATTCAACTCCTGAATACCATGCGATGAACAACTCCGTTATGTACGCTATACCGACGATAGATCCGGTTACTATGATAATGATGTTCATTAACTCGATGTGATAGATCGTGATGTAGTCTTCTAGTTTGAAGACAACTCTTGTCACAAGGAGTAGAGTCAATACCATCGCAAATCCTGAGAAGATGGCACCGGCAACGAAGTACGGAGGGAAAATGGTGGTGTGCCATCCGGGAATAACCGATGTAGCGAAGTCCATGGATACTATCGTGTGAACCGAAAGCACCAGCGGTGTCGAAAGGCCGGCGAGGATAAGCGCTACTGATTCGTAACGCATCCATGTTTTTGCTCCGCCCTGCCATCCAAAGCTAAGGGCATTATAGATGTTCGCTCTCAGCTTGTGACCCTGAACAACCGCACGGTCGCGAATCACAGCGAAATCGGGAATGAGACCGATATACCAGAAAACAAGTGACACCGTGAAGTATGTCGAGATCGCGAATACGTCCCACAATAGCGGTGAATTGAAGTTAGGCCATAAAGATCCGAATGCGTTGGGAAGCGGCAGGGTCCAGTAAAATCCAAGCCACAGACGACCCATGTGCATTAACGGGAAGGTGGCAGCACAAATAACGGCGAAAATCGTCATCGCTTCCGCAGCTCTGTTGATAGACATTCTCCAACGCTGACGGAACAACAACAAGATGGCGGAGATCAGTGTACCGGCGTGACCAATACCGACCCACCAGACGAAGTTTGTAATATCCCACGCCCAGCCTACTGTCTTATTAAGCCCCCATACTCCAACTCCGTTCCATAACAGGTAACAAATACAATAAAAACCAAATCCTAAAAATGCCAGTGACACGGCGAAAGACATCCACCACAACCGTGTTGGTTTTCCTTCTACCTGTCGGCTAATATCGTGCGATACGTCTTTTACCGTTTTACCACCGGTTACCAGGGGATCGCGAACTGATGAAGATACTTGCATTATCGTTAATCGTTATCCGTTAATTCTTCGTCGTAGGTGTGAGTGAGTGCGTGTGTTTTGTTAAGCCTGGTTCGATTCTTTATTCCTTACCTTGGTCAGATACCAGATATTCGGCTTCACACCGATTTCTTCCAGTACCTGGTAAGCGCGAGGATTTTCAGCAATCTTATCAATGTTCGAAGGACCTTTCTCATTGAACTTTATCTTAAGCAGCTTCGATATTTTGCTTTCGGGATTATTAATATCACCGAAAGAAATAGCGCCGGTTGAACAAGAAGCCTGACACGCGGTAACAACTTCACCGTCGGCCATCGGTCTTCTCTCCTTCTTTGCAGTGAGCTTGCTTTGCTGAATCCGCTGAACGCAGAAGGAACATTTCTCCATGACACCGCGTGAGCGCACCGTTACATCCGGATTCAATACCATCTTGCCCAGCTCGGTATTCATAGCCGGATTGACGTTTTCGAATTGGCTGTTGTCGTGGTATTTAAACCAGTTAAATCTTCTTACTTTATAAGGACAGTTATTTGCGCAGTAGCGTGTACCGATACAACGGTTATATGCCATCTGGTTGAGACCTTCGGTGCTGTGCGTTGTAGCAGCTACCGGACATACAGTTTCGCATGGCGCATTATTGCAATGCTGACAAAGCATCGGCTGAAATACCACTTCAGGGTTCTCAGATGCTTCCTCGATTCCTCGCCAGTCCTCGGAATCCGCGTCACTGCTGTAATATCTGTCGATGCGCAACCAGTGCATTTCACGACGCCTGATCACTTCATCGCGACCCACAAGGGCTACGTTGTTTTCCACGTTACATGCCACGACGCAGGCTCCACACCCAATACATGTATTAAGATCGATTGCCATTCCCCAGTGATGGTCATGGTATTCGTGACCCTTCCAGATGGCAACCTCGCCAGGAGCAACCTTGTGTTCGGGATCAGCCCACGTTGAGACCTTCGGATGAAACTCGCGGTCCCAATGCTTGTCTTTGTATTTGTCCAGGGAAGTTTCCTGAATAACCGACTTGCGGCCCATAAACGTGTTGTGGGTCTGCGTTTGTGCGATTTGAAACGTTTCGTCGGTCAGTTCAAACTTTACATTATTCGCATTGTAACTCAGTGAGCCATTCACCATTACAAGCAACGGATAAACATTAGCACCGATATTATCGGCGACTTTCCCAGCCCTTGTACGGCCGTATCCAAGTGGAACGCCAATCGTGCCAGGTGTTTGTCCGGGTTGAATGAGAGCGGGCAATTTTATTGTCTTCCCGTTTGCTGATATCGTGACGAGTTTCGTGAAGCTTTCCGAAAAATCGATGTCTTTTGCATCTTTTGGAGCTACAGTCACATAGTGATCCCAAACCGCTTTAGTGATTGGATCCGGAAGTTCTTGTAACAATGGGTTGTTAGCCTGGGATCCATTACCGATTGCGCTGCTTTCATAGATAACAAGCTCAAAGCCTGCAGACTTATAGCTGGCGACTGCGGCGGCAGCAGCATTCACATCACCGGCAAAGGTAACGGTTGGGCTAACAGCCTCTCCCGGCACTTCCAGCACACCGTCGTAAAGACACTTATCCCAAAAGGTCTGAAAAGGAATGGTTTGATCCTTATGGAACCACGTCTTCCAGTTATTCTTTACAAACTCGAAATAATCGCTTGAAGCTTCACCCGCCCAAACGAGGAAGCTCTCACCTGCAGGCCTTGATTTAAAGATTGGCGTAATAGCAGGTTGTGCCAGGCTATAATAATTTTTCTTCGGTTCGGCATCGTTCCATGACTCCAGGTAGTGGTGATCCGGCGCCTTGTAATTTGTCAGTACACCGGTTTCCTCCTCTTTAGGCGATGTCGAAATGGTCAGAGGTACTTTCGCCAACGCTGCGCCAATTTTATCACCCTGAGGATGATCATAGACTGGATTACAATTATAGAATATCACTGCCTCAACTCTTCCGCCTTCGATGTCACTGGCAAAAGCCGCCATTGCTGCATCGTCGCCCTGACGATAATTGACAGGCAGGCCTGGCAGTATAGTGACCCCGTAGCTGCCCAGCATGTCATTAATACCATTGACCAATACCTGGACGGCTTTGTCGTTCGAACCGGCAACGACAAGTGCTTTACCGCGGTTGGCCCACAAATCCTCTGCAGCTTTTGCGAGGTGTGGTTTCTCAACGCCACCCGAAATGCTACCCTTACCTGCCTTCGAGGCAATCAGATTATATAGTTGAACGACAACAGCGCCTTCTTCGGAAGGTTTGATTTGCGTCCTGTGATCTGCGTTCGCTCCTGTGATCGAAAGAATGGTTTCGAACTGATAGTGACGCGACATCGTCCGTTTTTCCTCGGAGACTTCGCGCGTCGCCGCGTATTGCTTCGTGAATTCGATGGGCGATATCCAGCTTCCCAGAAAGTCAGCAGCAATGCTGACAATCACATCGGCTTTGCTGAAATCGTAAGAAGGTATGATCGCAGAACCAATCGATTCTTCATTGGCCTTTAAGATTCCGTAGCAC
>DASVBA010000768.1:0-3374 GCA_036376095.1 Chryseolinea sp. | reverse complement strand
AAAATCTCTTGTCGACGGACCATTCAATGCTTCCCTCACATTCGCACCAATCGATGTTCCTGACCGAAGCAACTGACTGGAAATCACGAATTCCTTTTGGTCAGCTCGCATGGACCTGCACAACTGCACGATGCTTACGGCAAAGTCGAAGCTTTTCTTTTTGATAATGCTTTCGCTCATGGAAAACAGATTAATGATACACAACGGTTTGGTTATGAGTTATGAGTTAGGGGTTATGAGTTGGTGTGTGGGTGTGGGTGCGGGTGTGACACACCCGATTGTTACGCTCCATCTAACCCGCCATAGGCGGGTTCAAGTCACACCCATGCCCATGCCCTAACCCATAACTCATAACCCCTAACTCATAACTCTCTAATTGTTAGCAAATCAATATCGCGGACAAACGCTACTTCCTCGTTCCACTTGACTCTATACCACACATCGTATTTTCCCGTGATCTCGACCCTATGACCTTCGCTGACAACCGATATTACAGAGGCCCCTGCAGAAGGTCCATCCATGAGATAAGTATTGGGTTCGCCTATGATCCCCGTTGCAATTTTTTCGCCAACATTAATATGAACAACAAGGGCAACGACTATAACAAACAATACCGTTACGGCTGCGATCGATCTTTTTCGTCTTTTGCGCCAATAGAAAAGCAGGCTTAGAAAAAAGACAGCCAACGCGGCAAGCCCAACGGAAATAAATTCCCGGTAATCATGGTAGAAGGACAGCGCCAGCGTGGCGTCGGTGTATTCGTAGCCTTTAAGATTGTATTTAGTGGCCAGCTCATCCATTTTATCCAGGACAGATTTGTCGTTGGCGGCAAGGTAATAGAGGTCCAGGTAGTAAAGAGCTTGTCCCACGCGGCCGAGGCCCTCTTCGATGTAGGCCATTTTCAGCAGCATGGATGGCGTGTATTCTCCGGTTTGAAGCATGGCCTGGTAGTGTTCAAGCGATTGCGTGTATTGCTTCTTTTCAAAGAGGGAGTCCGCCTGTGAGAGGCGGAAGGATGATACTTGTCCGGAAGCCGCCAAAAAACCACAAAGACCTGGAATTATAAGTAGAATTTTGAGAACCTGTCTTTGCATATTTTTCATATCCTGCTACCTTTGCGACCTCAATTACGGAAATGCCACCAAAACTGGCAAGCTGTAATCGAAACCGCGAAATTCTGACTCGGGCCACCAATCCCGACGAGGCTTTAAACGGTGAATTTCTTTTCAGATTGCCTGCGGACTGCGTCCGCCGAAGCACCTGGGAAGCTTGATAAGTTCGTTAAACCTCGCCGCTCTAGATTGTTAGATGAACTTTCTAGAACATACGCGAAGGCGGATTCCGTAGCTCAGTTGGTAGAGCAATACACTTTTAATGTATGGGTCCTGGGTTCGAGTCCCAGCGGGATCACAGAATACACAAATGCCATGCCCGCAAAGCATGGCATTTGTGTATTTGATGGAACGAAGAAGTTTATCCCGCCTTATGCATCGCATGCTAGGTTGTTAACTCTTTCGGGTTTACGGCAATTGCGTTCGTGATGCGTAGGTATCCGGCGGGAAGTCCCAGCGGACCTCACTATTTAGTAATGGGAACCCAAAAAATGCCTGATACCTCTCTCATCAGGCAATTTCTAAATATTGATTTGATAGCTATGTAAAATTACGCTTCCCCCAAGCGTGCAATTTGTGTGAAATCTTTTTCGGGATATCCCCCATGTGGGATTCTTTTTTAACGGCAGACAAAGCCCTCTCAAGTTTGTTGGCACCATTTAATATTTAAACAAAACCATTGTATGAAATCTTATCGGCTTCTTCTTTTTTCACTTCTGCTCATCTTTACAGTCTTCTTATCGTGCAGCTCCGATGACGAACCTGCGCCTGAAGTCTGCGTTCCCCTGGTTGCCAAAAACAATCTCACTACTTATAACTACGAATACAGTGAATCGGGAAGGTTGGAGAAAATCATCTACAATGAAACGCGTCCTGAAAAAGAAGACGTCTTAACATATGACACCAAAGGGAGACTGATAAAGGTCATAAGAAGATGGATTGTGCTGGACTATACCTATGAAACGTACGAATTGGACTATAACAATCAGGGCAAGCCAGCGACCATGCGGTCATGGGGTCAGGACACTTCCTATCCCCCTGAAGTGACAACCTTTTCTTATGATACAAAAGGGCGGCTGACGACTAGAGAAAAGACTTCAGGCACATTTGTGAGGTCATATCGTTACGAATACGATAATAACGACAACGTCACGAAAGTTTTTCTTAAAGGTATAAACATAAACAATCAAGATGATGAGGTGCTAGGGCGCGAAAATCTTTCTTTTGACACACGTCCAAGGTTTTACGCAGGTAGTCCGGAATTGGAAACACTGAACGTTTATGTATTTACTTATGAGCCTAGCAAGAACAACGTGTTATCCTCAAGTGTAACCTGGATCAACCACGGTACCTATTTCAATACTCCGACCAATATAACGTACACTATTGGCTACAACGAAAAAGAGATGGTAAACTCACTCAACCTTTCGTTCATGGCGGGCTACTTCCCGGATTTTGTTTTTTATTCAATGGAATACAAATGCAAATGAGCTTTTTTGCGTTAGCTCAGTGATTACCTATCCGGGTAAAATAGCCGGGACAACCAAAATCTTCAAAAGCCCAGCTCGATAATTTCGGGTTGGGCTTTTCTTTTTCTATGCATCGACGCGTGGTTCCCTCCTGCCGCGGGCGATGAACATCATTGACGCTTACAAAATCATCCGCAGTGCGTGAACGAGGACAACCTCTTGCCGGTGATGAGCAACCAGAAAATGAATGAATATTTAAAGGAAATTTCAGACCGGTGTGAGATCAAGAAGAAGATGACGTTTCATACGGCGCGACATACCTTCGCGACCACGGTGACTTTAACGAATGGTGTACCAATTGAGACTGTTAGCAAGATGCTTGGGCATAAGACGCTGAGAACCACGCAGCAGTATGCGAAGATTTTGGATCAGAAGGTGAGTGACGATATGAAGATGCTAAAGCAAGGGTCCTTATGACAAGTTCTGCAACATGAAACCGACACAATTTAAAGGGTCATTTTGATTTTTCAGACGATAATTATAAATGAGTATCCATAACTCGGCCCTTTGCACCTCAAGCAAAATCGATAGCAATGATTTCATGATCATTGATGCGTGGAACGACTAGCGAGATCATTCCGTTTTGCGTACTGTACTGTGCATCGCGCTGCTGGAACAACAATTTCACGCTTTTTACTTTCGTTGTCGAAGGTACTTTGATCGATACGGTCGCTTCAACTGGGATCAGTTCGCGGAAAGGTCCCTTCAACATCATCGGGTTGGTGAGGTTTAC
>DASVBA010000760.1:0-7315 GCA_036376095.1 Chryseolinea sp. | reverse complement strand
GTCGGGGCAACTGCTGTTGGATTTTGTGGATGAAAAAGAGATCAAAGTATTCCTCAATGACCAGGTGCAAGCCATCTTTCATGGCAAGACAGGAACGGGCCTTACCGCACAGCTTCGAAGCGGACAAGCGCTCGATGTAGATGCTATTGTGTATGCAGTGGGCACAAAGCCAAATATTGAATTTGCGCAGGAAGCGGGACTTGAATCTGCAAGAGGACTCACCGTGAATGATTATCTGCAAAGCAGTGATCCGGACATTTTTGCAATTGGTGAAATTGCGGAACACAATGGAAAGATCCTCGGCATAACAGCGGCGGCTGAAAAACAAGCTGATGTTGCTGCGCGGTTTCTAAACGGCGACGTGCAACAACGTTATGACGGAGCTGTTCCTATGAACATCCTCAAGTTTTCAGACCTTGACCTTTGCGCGATAGGGATTTCTGAGATACCACCCAATGAAGAGGGCTATGATGAGATCTTGTTCATCGACAAATCCATGAGGTACTATAAGAAGTGTATTATCAAGGATGACAAATTGGTCGGAGCGATCATGATTGGTGACAAATCAGAGTTTGCCGAATTTAAAGGATTGATTGAGAACAATATCGAGCTTTCTGATCGACGTATGCAGTTACTGCGTTCCGGTAAGAAGTCAGATCCCGTTATTGGGAAGCTGGTATGTTCCTGTAATCAGGTGGGCACCGGCAACCTTATGAAGATGATCGAAGGCGGATGTAGTTCTCTTAATGATCTTTGCCAAAGCTCGGGTGCGGGTCTTGGATGTGGAAGCTGCAAGCCCGAAATACAAAAACTGCTGAACGAAAGTCTTGTGAAGGTTGATGTCGGCAGATAGCAAACAAGTATTATAAGTTTAACTTTATAACCTGGAATCATGGAGGAAGTGACAAGTTTACCCGCCGTTGAGATTCTGAACGGCGCAGCCAGGATGGACACAAAAGATAAAAGAGGACTTATAAGAGCGTTTGTGAAAGGAGGTTTTCTTTCGCCCGCTGACTTATTAAAGCTTATGGACCTCTCACGAAGTCTGGGAAATAAGTATGTGTTGTTCGGTTCGCGCCAGGATATCATGTTTCCCTCAAATGGTGCCGACGAGCAAACAATAGAGCGCGCATTCAGGCCCCTTAGTACGGACTATGAATTGGGAAGTGATCAGTCAGTCTATCAGAATATCGGCAGCTCATACCTTGCCGTAAATGTTGTCGAGACAATGCCATGGGTAAAAGAGGATACCTACCACGTTATAATTGACAATTTTGACTATCGACCGAAACTTAAGATCAATATTGTTGACCCTGTTCAAAGCATCGTTCCCCTCTTCACAGGTGAATTGAATTTTATTGCATCGACGGAAGAAAATTACTGGTATTTATACCTTCGCGATCCCCGCAAGGGCAATGCTGTAGAGTGTTGGCCGATGCTGGTAGCCAGCAATGATATCGCAAAATTGTCCAAGGAGCTGGAAGATGTTATCCTGAACTTCCTGCCGTTTACGGTGCCCGAGCTATTTATGATCATCAAGAACGCCCGCAGAATTTTTTATAAGAACATCACCGAGCCGTTGAAGTTTCCGGAAAATGTATTTCCTTATTATGAAGGGTTGAATGCGATGCGCAACAACCAGTTCTGGCTGGGACTTTATTGGCGGAACAATCAATATGACATCGACTTCATGAGTGCTGCCTGCAGGCTTTGCCAGGAGACAAACATTGGTAAGATCAACATCATACCCTGGAAGGCATTCATTATCAAGGGCATAAAGGCTTCGGACAAGATCCGTTGGGAAAAGCTGATGGGCAAATTCGGGATCAACGAACGCCACTCCTCTTTGGAATTGAACTGGCACTTGCCGGTAGTGGATAAGGAAGCGCTTGAGCTGAAGCGCTTTTTGGTGCGTGAGCTGGATCAACAGGATATCAGCACTCACGGACTGACATTCACGATAAAAACCAGTCGTGAGATGTACTATTTCACGTCGATTGTTATTGAAAAAGTAAAGGAATCTGAGATCAATCCAGGTGAGCGCTATAATATATTGTACGCACGGAATTTCGATCCGAACAATTCCGAATACCTTCCTTATGCGCGGAATGTAAGGAAGGAAATTATTCCAGCGCTGCTAATCGAATTGAGCAAATTATATTTCCGCCAGTTGAACCGTGAGAAGGAAAAAGGAAACGAGAAGGTTGAAGATGCCCAGGTTAATGGTTCAACCACCAGTTATCAATGCAGCAACTGCTTGACTATTTACGATAAAAAGTACGGAGATCCCGTTTCGAATGTTCCGCCGGGTATTGCGTTTGAGAAGCTGCCTGACACGTACAAGTGTCACGTCTGTGATAGCCCTAAGAAGTATTTTGTGCCGGTACGGGATTATTAGAATTGAACACCGTCATGCTGAGCTGTGGTTCGCGTAAAAAAGGGCCTGCCTTCTAAATCATCGAAAGGAATGTGAATCAACGATTCTTACGTGTAGCGAAGCATCTTTATCAGCAGGTTGAAGTCTTAAACGGAGAAGGTCTTCAACTAAGTGCGGCCGTTCGGATAAAGACCCTTCGCTGTGGCCTCGCTGTGAGAGTTGGTGACCAAGAGCAATTGTGCAAGCGTCGTTCATTTTGCCGATCACAGCTCAGGGTGACGGGTTACGATCACTGCGCAAACCCTATATGCACATACCCATCCTCAATTCGTACGGGGAACACGGCGATAGAGCATTCTTCCGCATTGAGGCATTCTCCTGTCTTTAACGAAAATGTTTTTTTATGAAATGGACACGCCACTTTTGGTTCTCCCTCTGCGGACCCGATCATACCGCGCGACAAGACCATCTGCATTTTGTGAGGGCAGAGGTTCTGACACGCAAACCACTCGTTTCTTCGGGAAAAGTTGAATACGGCGATTTGATGTTCTTTATACCGCAAACATGCACCACCATTTTCAGGAAAGTCCGCAACAGGCGCGGCACGGTACCAGACTTTTACGTCTTCGGTAAGTGTTGGTGTAACATTTCGTATGTCGTTTAACAACTCCATTGACATTTAGTTTATTTTTTATTCCAATCGATAGGACTCCGTTGTCCACGCATATCAACAAACTCAAGTGTAGGGTCCGGCTCATCGGAATTAATAAAGTGTTTGAACTTTGACCGGAGCGTGGGATCCTCCACAACTTTTTTCCATTCGCAGTGGTAGTTAGCGATCAATTGTTTCATGTCGTCTTCGAGCTCCTGGCCGATACCGAGGGAGTCATTAACGACAATATCGTAAAGATATTCGAGGCCACCTTCCATTTTGTTAAGCCACGTCGCGGTTCTGGTCAGGGGATCTGCAGTTTTGATGTAGAACATCAGGAAACGATCGATGTATTTTATGCAGGTTTCTGTATCGATATCAGATACAAGTAACTTGGCGTGTTGTGGTCTCGCACCGCCGTTGCCACACACGTACAGATTCCATCCCTTTTCTGTGGCGATCACTCCAAAATCTTTTGACTGAGCTTCAGCGCATTCACGTATACATCCGGAGACTGCGCCTTTAAGCTTGTGCGGAGCTCTCAAACCTTTGTAACGATCCTCAATAAAAATTGCGAACGAAACAGAGTCCTGAACACCGTACCGGCACCACGTAGACCCTACACAACTTTTGATGGTCCGGAGTGCTTTGCCATACGCGTGCCCGCTTTCAAATCCCTCGGCAACCAACTCTTCCCATATTTCAGGAAGTTGTTCTACTCTGGCGCCGAACATGTCTATGCGCTGACCGCCCGTGATTTTTGTGTACAGATTGTACTTTTGCGCAATACGACCGATGGCCATCAGTTTTGAAGGGGTGATCTCACCACCCGCGATCCGTGGAACCACGGAATACGTGCCGCCGCGTTGGATATTGGCGAGGTATCTGTCGTTCGTATCCTGGATGGTATCCTGTTCAAGGATGGGTTCGTTCCAGATGCTTGCCATCAATGAAGCGACAGCAGGTTTACAAATTTCGCATCCGTCACCTTTACCATGTGCATCAAGAAGTTCGTCGTACGTTTTTAATCCTTTTACCTTGATAAGGTCAAAGAGTTCCTGACGGGAGAAGTCAAAATGCTCACACAGCGTTTTCTTGACTTTATGTCCCATCGACTCAAGCGTTAGCTTGATCACATCGTTTACCAGAGGAGTACATCCACCGCAGCCGGTACACGCTTTGGTCGACTTCTTTATGTCATTAAGGGTCTTTGCATCACATTCTCTTACCTGCCTGACAATTTCTCCTTTAGATACGTTTTCACACGAGCAAAGCTGCGCCGCGTCTGGCAGTCCTTTCACGCCATCGCCTGATTCGGCGGATTTCAATCCTCCAACAATTAAGGTCTCCGGGTTCTCAGGAAGCGGCATCTTGTTCATCACCATCTGGTGAAGCAAATTGTATTGGCTTGCATCGCCGATGAGAATTCCCCCTAGCAGATGTTTTCCGTCTTCAGAAATATTGATCCTCTTATAGGTTCCTTTTCGATGATCTTTAAAAGCGATAGGAATACTTGGAGCACTTTCACCGAACGGGTCGCCAAAGCTTGCTACGTCTACGCCGATCAGTTTCAGTTTCGTCGACATATCGAAGCCCGTAAATTGTTTTGAAAAGTCTCCGGTTATCTGGCGGGCTACACTATCTGCCATGTCGTAACCGGGTGCCACAAGACCATATATCATATTATTATATGACGCAGCCTCGCCGATCGCGAAAATTGATTGGTCACTCGTTTCCAGGAAACTGTTAACAATGATTCCTCCCCGGGGATGTACTTCGAGCTTTGCAGACTTCGCCAGCTCGTCGCGTGGGCGTATACCCGCCGAGATAACCAATATCTCAATATCAAGATGAGTATCGTCTGTGAACGTCAGGCCTTCAAGTTTTCCGTTTCCGGCAATTCGTTTTGTGTTTTTTCCGGTGTGAACCTGTATACCAAGCTGTGATAATTTGCCGGAAAGGATTTCAGATCCAACATCGTCGATTTGTCTTGGCATCAATCGCGATGCGAACTCAACTACGTGAGTTTCGAGTCCAAGATCAAGCAATGCTTTTGCAGCTTCCAGTCCCAGGAGACCACCGCCCATGACTGCACCTCGTCTTACTTTCTTGGCGTAGCTGGCGATCTGGTTAAGATCTTCGATGGTGCGATACACAAATACGCCGTTCCGTTCAACGCCATCAACATTCGGAACAAAAGCACTTGAGCCGGTCGCCAACACCAGATAGTCGTAGCTATCTCGGCGACCAGTGTGCGTTTTAATTTCCTTTTTTTCCCGGTCGATCTCGGTAACAAGCTCGCCGACATGAAGCTCTATATTATTCTCACCATACCAGGACATCGGTGCCATCAGAAGGTCGTCGGCCGAAGAACCCGAGAAGTAGCTGCTCAAGTGAACCCGGTCATAGGCTGGCCGTGGCTCCTCCCCGTAGACCACAATTTTTACGTCGGCCGAGCGGCTACGTAGTTTCTCGCAAAACTTATATCCCACCATTCCATTTCCTACGACAATTACTTTGGTCATTGCAAACGATTTAAGTAAGTAATCTCCTATTTTTAAGTAATTATACGTATTTATCTCAAAATTTCAAGCAATATCTACGTATATTTACTACGTAAATTATTCAAATGAATCCAACTCTATATATAATAGGAGGAGGGCCAGGAGATCCTGAGTTGATCACCCTTAAGGCCGTGAGGGCGTTGGAGAAAGCAGATGTGATCCTTTACGACGCCCTCGTATCTGATCAGCTGCTGGCACACGCACGACCTGATGTCAGACTGATTTTTGTCGGCAAGAGGAAGGGAAGAAAAGAACTGTCGCAGCAAGAGATCAATGAGCTGATCGTTTTTTATGCTTCGCGGACCTCCTGTGTCGTTCGGTTGAAAGGTGGCGATCCGTTTGTTTTCGGTCGCGGTCATGAAGAACTTGAATATGCATCCCGGAGAGGGATAGCGGTTGAGGTGATTCCCGGTATTTCCAGTGCACTTGCCGCTCCAGCGTCGGCGGGCATTCCATTAACGAAACGTGGCGTTAATGAAAGTTTTTGGGTTATAACCGGTACACTTTCGTCCGGAGAAATATCAAACGATATCGCATTGGCCTCTGAATCCAGCGCTACCGTTATAATTCTGATGGGCATCAGCAAGCTGAAGGAGATACTCTCCATTTTTGTCAAAGCACGCTCGCCCTTCGAACCGGCAGCGATAGTAGAACATGCAACTCTACCAACACAACGCGTCATCAGCGGCACAGTTTACTCCCTCGCTGAACAAATTCACGCAGACGAAGTAAGAACGCCTGCTGTAATTGTGATCGGAAAAGTGGTTGATGAAAGACATGTAGCGACACCCACTGGCCTCGTCGAGGGAGAAGTAATGATGCTCCAACGAAAAGTAATTTAGGAAGTGTATTTAAGTCCCCTTTTAGGGGATTTAGGGGTGGCTGTTCGACCCCCTGGCCCCCTCCAGGGAACTGGATAGTATGTGTAATTGAGATTACTAAAAAGGAATGATGAATGACTAATGAGATGACTAAAGCTAATTTAACCAGCGAACTCAAGTCCCCTTTAGGGGATTTAGGGGTGGCTGTTCGACCCCCTGGCCCCCTCCAGGGGAACTGAATAGTATGTGCAATTGAGATTACTAAGAAGGAATGATGAATGACGAATGAGATGACTAAAGACAAATTAATCAGCGCTGTTCCACCCGCTGGCCCCCTCCAGGGGAACTGGATAGTATGTGCAATTGAGATTACTAAAAAGGAATGATGAATGACGAATGAGATGACTAAAGCCAATTTAACCAGCGAACTCAAGTCCCGTTCAGGGCTGGGTATGAAAGTGCAATATTTCAAATTCGAAGAAGATTTTGTTGAAGACAATGTGCGATGCATTCCAATGATAGTGCGCTTCAAGCTGGATGCCTGCGGTATAAAACTAAAGTTGACTGAATGGTGCAAGATGTCAACGGAAGATCGGATGGTTCTTGCGGAATTACCGTGCGAGTCCACTGCGGAAGTTGCCGCCTATGGCGAGTACCTGCGTCAACTCATAAAGTCCGTTACCCAGCAGAATGCAACCGATCTGAAGATAGATCAAAATCCGCAATGGGCGCAACTCAGCGAGGTCCCCCAGATATTGATTGAAAGAATGAGAGAATCAAATTTGTCATTATCTCTCGCGCAATGGCAAGGTCTGGACACCCTTCAACGATTTGCCTTGCTGAAGCTCTGTGCTGCGAGCCATGAGAGCAAGAATTTTCCCAAGGCGATGAGGGAGTTTAA
>DASVBA010000758.1:0-9516 GCA_036376095.1 Chryseolinea sp. | reverse complement strand
AAAGACGTTTGACTCGTTACGAAGATCCGATGATATGTATCTATCGGGGGCGTTGGGCGATGGCTATGCAAGCCTGGAAACGGAAGCTGCCTACCAGGACGATGCAAAAACTTGCCGAACATTTAACCCTAAGATAAAGATCAAAGATAAATTCCATTATGCGTTTTCTGTTGAACTTGCCCGCGCTTTTGACTCTGTTAAAACTAAAGAGTTCTTGGATCGAGACGTTTATTCGGAAGTCATTAACTACAGGGGAAATGTATTCGATATATATGGCACAACGAACTACCCACAGATGTTTTACACACTGGATATTGACCAGGTGAGAAATGAGGAATTTGTTTCTGAAATGATCAGGGACAAAATTGTTATTATGGGATTTCTTGGGGAAAAGCTAGGAGATCCGTCTTGGGCAGATAAGTTCTATACTCCCCTTAACAAAAAACTGGCCGGCAAGGCCAATCCGGATATGTTTGGTGTCGTCGTGCATGCAAATATTGTATCGATGATCCTAAGAGAAGATTATGTGGAACAGATGGCGGGCTGGCAGGAGGTAACAATGGCAATCATACTTTGTCTTCTGAACGTGGCATTGTTTTCGCTGATAAACACGAACATGCCTCTATGGTATGATGGCATTACCAAACTACTGCAGTTCATTCAACTAATTCTTTACAGCGCACTAATGGTGTGGATTTTCCATTTGTTTCAGTTCAAGCTTAGTATCACGCTTACTTTGGCAGCGGTTGCCCTTGTGGGAGACGTTTACGAAGTTTACATGAGCGTGATAAAGAATGCGTTTTTTAAGATTAAGAGATGGTTTTCGCTTACCAGGAAGGAAGACGACGTATTAATCGCTGAAACGCCTGAAAAACCCTAATTTTGACATATTAAAAGAAATGAGAACGATAAAAATTGCCCTCCTTTTTGTTTTGATCTCGTCCCTTGCTTGTGCGCAGGATTACGCATTTAAGGTGTTAGCAAACAAGGGAGGTAACACGGTGAAGTCTGGTGCCGACTGGATTGCTTTAAAAACGGGAGCGACCCTGAAAGACGGTGATGAACTCAAGCTTGTTGAGAACGCATACATTGGCCTGGTCTATAATACGGGAAAACCACTTGAGTTGAAGCAGCCGGGAAATTACAAGGTTCATGATCTCGCAGCGAAGATGAAAGGAAGTACAAGCGTACTTAATAAATACACGGATTTTATTCTGAGTAGTAACGCTGAGACCAAGAAAAACAAACTTAGCGCAACGGGAGCGGTAGACCGCGGAGAGAATCTTCCCGTGAGAATCTTGCTGCCGGAAAATCAATCCGCTGGCATCTACAACAACGTAGCTATTGTTAGCTGGGAAAGCAAGATCAACGGACCCTATACTGTAACGGTGCGGAATATGTTCGATGATGAATTGAACAAATTTGAGACTGCCGAAACCAAGGTTCAGATCGATCTTGCAGATGCAAAATATGCCAAGGAAAACGCCGTGCTTATCGAGGTGAAAGCCAAGGCTGATCACCGCCCTTCCAAGCCTCGCCTTATTAAGAAACTTACTCCTGCGGAGCATGCCGGGATACAAAAATCCCTTACAGAGATCAACAACGATGTGGCGGAACAAACTGCCTTAAACAAACTTATACTTGCCCGGTTTTACGAAGAACATAATCTCATTATCGACGCCATTACTTCGTATGAACAAGCAATCGCCATGGCACCGGATGTCCCTACGTTCCAGGAAGAGTATCAATACTTCCTTACACGGCATGGACTAAAGTAGAGCTGGGGACACTGAGAAGTATTGAGTTCGACGTTGGTAATTGCCTGCCCGCGCAGGCGGGGACATTCGACGTGCGGTGGATGCCTGGACCTACCTTAATTGAAAAGTAATACATGTTCAAACGGGGGATTTCCGCTTTCTGATTGGAGATCTCACTTCGTTCTTTTGAACGTCAATGTCCAACTCCCTCGCCCTTCCACAAGCAGGGAATTTCGTTAGGTATGAAATCTCTTACTTGGAAGGTTTCTTTTGGCCTTTTACAGGGATAGGGTATTCGCCCGGATTGTCTTATTTTTGAATATCTAACTCCGTACCTAAGATCCAAAGTAGTCGAGGGCTCGTATGAAACTAAATCTTTTTTAAATCATGAAATCTCAATGGTTGGCATTAGTCGTCGCAACGCTTGTCTTTGTCGGACAGCTGCATGCACAGGATTACGCTTTCAAGGTGCTTGTCAATAAGGGCAAGAATGAACTCAAATCCGGCGAAACGTGGCAACAAATCAAAGTGGGGTCCGCTCTTCAGTCACACGATGAACTGAGGGTTGCCGAAAACTCGTACATAGGACTCGTCCACAAGACCGGAAAACCTCTGGAACTCAAACAGTCCGGAAAGTACAAGGTTATGGACCTGGCGGCAAAGGTCACGGGTGGCCCAAGCGTGCTGAACAAGTACACTGATTTCATCTTGAGTACTAATACTGGACCGAAAACCAGCCTGGCCGCTACCGGTGCCGTTGATCGCGGTCTTGGAAACATTCAGGTTCATTTGCCCAAGCCCGAACTCGCTGTGGTGTATAATAACAATGTAACGATCAGCTGGGAAGAAGATAAGGCACTCAAGCCATATGTTGTAGTCTTCAAGAGCATGTTTGGAGACGAACTCAATACAGTGGAGACAAATGACAACCATGTCACTGTAAATCTCAACGACAACAACTTCGTTAACGAGGATAATATTATAGTAACAGTTTTTTCCAAAACAGATAAATCCAAAGTATCGGATGAATACACGTTGAAGAAGTTATCTAAAGCCGATAAGGAACGGATCAAATCATTGTTGAATGAAATCGCCGCAGACACATCCGAACCCAACGCATTTAACAAGTTTATCCTTGCCGGATTTTATGAGCAAAATGGTTTGTTGATCGATGCAACATCATACTTCCTCGAAGCCATTAAACTGGCGCCCGATGTAACTAATTACAAGGAAGACTATGATGCCTTCCTTTTACGTCACAACATCAAAAAACTTCCACCCAAGAAATAGATCAAGGCTACCCCATACCCTATACCCTATAGCTTATACCTATCATTTGCCCAATAGGTATATTCTCCTAATTTTGTGCATCCTAAAAGCAAATAACAATTCCATGAGTGTATTGGTAAATAAAAATTCCCGTGTAATCGTTCAGGGTTTCACAGGTTCTGAAGGTTCGTTCCATGCTGGCCAGATGATTGAATACGGAACCAACGTTGTTGGAGGGGTAACGCCTGGTAAAGGTGGTTCAGAACATCTTGGCCGACCGGTGTTCAACACCGTTAAGGAGGCAGTAGAAAAGACAGGGGCGGATGTTTCGATCATCTTTGTTCCTCCTGCGTTTGCTGCGGATGCAATCATGGAGGCTGTTGACGCGGGAATAAAAGTGGTGATCACCATTACCGAAGGCATTCCAGTAAAAGATATGATGACCGCCAAGAAGTATCTTCAGAATAAGGGAGTGGTGTTGATCGGACCCAACTGTCCTGGCGTAATCACGCCCGGCGAAGCAAAGGTTGGAATCATGCCTGGCTTCGTTTTCAAGAAGGGCAGAGTTGGTATTGTGTCGAAATCAGGGACGCTCACCTATGAAGCAGCTGATCAAATTGTGAAAGCGGGACTTGGAATATCAACCGCTATTGGAATTGGTGGAGATCCTATCATTGGAACGCCCACTAAGGATGCCGTTGAATTGTTGATGAATGATCCGGAGACAGATGCAATTGTAATGATCGGTGAGATCGGTGGAAACTATGAACCGGTTGCAGCCCGTTGGATTAAAGAAAAAGGAAACAAGAAACCTGTCGTAGGTTTTATCGCGGGTCAAACAGCTCCCCCCGGAAGAAGGATGGGACACGCCGGCGCTATTATCGGTGGTGCAGATGATACAGCCGCGGCAAAGATGAAGATCATGAAAGAATGCGGAATCTTTGTCGTAGAGTCACCGGCGGAGATTGGCGAAACCATGGTGAAGGCCCTTTCAAAAAAATAAAACCAGCTTAAAAGCTGGCTTTAAATTCATTTTCAAGATAGTCATTGAGATTTTTCAAACCCCTCAACATGTTAACCTGTTCGGGGGCTTCTTCCGTGTTATCGTTTTTGTAAAGCACCTCAACAAACAGGTCGCGCAACATGTAAATGTAAATCTTGCGGCCGTTTTTAGCGCGGGTTCCCAGGGCGACACCTTTTTTCCTTAGGTACTGTACCTTTTTCTCGGTAGAGAGTCGCCTGAAGAAGAACTGGAGTATCATATACGTCTTTTTGTTTGGTTATATGATCTAATGCCAATTCCAGGCCATTCTAAAAATCAGCGAAATTTCATGTTTTTGAGCCCTGCTTGCACGCTTAAGTCTTGTTATGGGAATCTATTTTCAATCTGGAGCTCTCATTTGCAGGCTGCCGGTTTCTTTGGATCAGCCACTTCGCCAAACCAGACCAGTCCGTATTCTTTATAGATCCCTATGCCGATAGCTTCCCATTTGACCTTCTCCCAAGTTCCGGAATTAATAAGTAGTGGATTGTGGCCGGGACTTATCTTCCAACCGTCTATTCCTTCCTGGGCATTAGCGCCAATAGAGCTGTAGTACGCGATCTCAAAACCGTTTCCTTCGTAGCCAGCGATCTCTTTTGGCTTCAGCCACATGCAGCTAGCTTTTTTGTGGTCATTGGTATAGCAGCATGAGGTCCATTTTCCTTTTGATGACCAGCTATGCGGATTGCATCGATTGCCCGGATCGAATTTGTAGTTCTCCGAAAGGTCCTTTGCATGTGTCTGGGCAACTAATGTGAGACTCTCGGAAAGAGGGATTGGTTCGAGATTCTTAGAGCGCCGATACTCCATGATCAGGTCGTACAATTTCTTTTCCTCCTTTGTAAGGCAGGCCAGGCTAGCGACGTCAGGTCGGTGATAAAACCCCGTCAGCGCTATCAAAACGATAATTGAAAAAAACGTTTTCATGGCCTTTTATTTTATTCAATAAACGACTTATGAAATAAAATATCCTTCATTTCTGACCTTATTTTTATAATTTTCCGCGCTCAAAAAAGGGCAGCATTCCAATTCACATTAAAAGACATAACGATGAGCGATCAAAAAATTAGCATTAGTAACGGTAAGCTTAATGTTCCGGATAATCCGACGATTCCATTTATTGAAGGCGATGGTACGGGTATAGATATTTGGCCCGCATCGCGGCTGGTTTTTGATAAGGCGGTTGAAAAGGCCTACAATGGAAAACGTAAGATTAACTGGAAGGAAGTTCTTGCCGGCGAAAAAGCTTTCAATAAAACCGGAAGCTGGATGCCTGAAGAAACGCTCACCATATTTAAAGAATATCTGGTAGGAATTAAAGGCCCGCTGACTACTCCGGTGGGTGGGGGCATTCGTTCATTGAATGTGGCATTGCGCCAGGAGTTGGATCTCTACGCATGTGTACGGCCCGTGCGCTGGTTTAAAGGTGTACCGTCACCTGTAAAGGAACCTCACAAGACAGATATGGTCATCTTTCGCGAAAACACGGAGGATATCTATGCAGGTATTGAATTTCAAGAAGGCAGCGAAGAGAATAAAAAATTCATGACCCTGTTGAAAGACAACTTTCCAAAGAGCTATAAAAAAATACGTTTCCCTGAAACATCGGGAATAGGAATAAAGCCTGTATCCAAAGAAGGAACAGAACGTCTTGTTCGTTCAGCTTTAAAGTATGCACTTGAACATAAGAAGCCGAACCTGACCCTTGTTCACAAAGGGAACATCATGAAGTTCACTGAAGGGGGGTTCCGTGATTGGGGATATGATCTTGCGAAGAGGGAATTTGGAGCAGTCGATCTTGACGGAGGACCCTGGCAAGTGATTAACAATGATGGTCACAAACTAATCGTGAAGGATGCGATCGCCGATGCATTCCTGCAGCAAATCCTGTTGCGGCCCGATGAATACTCCGTGGTGGCAACATTGAACCTTAACGGCGATTATATTTCAGATGCACTTGCTGCGATCGTGGGAGGAATAGGTATCGCACCTGGTGGCAACGTTAATTATATTACTGGTCATGCAATTTTTGAGGCAACGCACGGAACTGCTCCGAAATATGCCGGTCAGGATAAAGTCAATCCAGGCTCGGTGATACTTTCCGGTGTAATGATGTTCGAATATATGGGATGGTTGGAAGCTGCCGATCTTGTGTACAAAGGCTTAGAGGCATCTATCTCAAAGAAGAAAGTAACATACGACTTCCATCGATTGATGGATGGAGCTACTTTGTTAAAGTGTTCTGAGTTTGCACAGGAGGTCGTGAAGAACATGTAATCACGTAATTGAACTCATAAATAAGAGAGGCGCTACACGGCGCCTCTTTTTTTGAAATATCAAGTTTAGAATTCCAGCATCTTAATTGCCGTTAGCGCAGCCTCTTCCCCTTTATTGCCGTACTTTCCTCCTGCACGATCAAGCGCTTGTTTTTTGTCCAGCGTTGTGAGCACTCCAAAAACTACAGGCTTTCGCGTTTTTAATCCTGCTTCGGTAATTCCATACGCGACCGCCTGGCATATGTAGTCAAAATGTGGTGTTTCTCCTTGTATTACACAACCCAGACAAATAACGGCATCGATATCCTTTCTTTCTCCCATCCACAATGCACCGAGGGAAAGCTCAAACGTGCCGGGAACACTTTTCTTAACGATATTTTCGGCTTTCGCGCCATGACCCCGGAGAGTAGCAACTGCACTTTCGTATAGGGCATCAGTGATCTCTTCATTCCATTCAGCAACAACAACTGCAAATCTTTTTTTTGCCAGATTGATCTTCGATTGAATTTTTCCAGATTTCAACGGTCCTGCCATTTTTTAAGATTTTGTGTCCATGAAGATATCCAATAAAAAAGGGATAGATGTTATCTATCCCCTCAGAAGTATTTTGCAAGTATTATGAATTGGTTTCCAATCTTGCTTTGAATTTTTTTGCTTCCTGATATTCGTCCGAATCCCAGTACTGCGTGATTATTTTTTCGTAAGCTTCCTTTGCCTTATCGTTTTGCTTCAGCTTCTCGTACGCCAACGCTTCTTTCATCAGATAAGCCGGTGAAAAATATTTATTGGGCTTGTAGTTGGCGGCCTTCTTATAGTAAGCGGCTGCGTCCTCGTATTTTTGCTCTTCCATAAAAGTGTCGCCGACTAGGCTATAAGCTCTGGCTTGAACAAGCAGATCATTCGAACTGAAATCTTCCAGATAGAGTCTGGCGAGCTCAAACTTTCCTTGCTTCAGATAACAAACTCCTGCGTAATAATTTGCAAGGTTGGCGGCATCAGTTATTCCATAATCATCGATGATGTTCAGGAACCCAAGGTTATTGCCGTCACCATTTAACGCTTTGTCAAGGCTGTCGGCTTCGAAATAGAAAACCGCCTGGAACATTTCATTCTGTGCGAGTCTATTCTGCGAGTCCTTATAAAACCGAAAACCGAAATATCCACCGACAATAAGTAGAATTGCCAGTCCTAGGCCTATAACAACTTTCGGGTTGCTTTCCAGCCAGCTCTCTGCACCAGCCAACTTCTCTTTAAGCGCCTCTGGATTTTCAAGGAGCTCGTGTTTGTGTTCTTCCTTCTTTGCCATCGTTTAACTATTGTTTCTCTTCAGCCCAATGCTGACCAACTCAAATCCCCTCGTAATATAAATCGCCCCGTGTAGAGGACGGGGCGCAAAACTACAAATTAGATGATTCTAAACAAAAACTGATCAATCCATGATAAATGGATAGTCAGACTGAACGTAGACATCGGTCAACGCCTCTGAGGGATCAGGAAATTTGGATTCTTCAGCGAATCTCACGCTTTCTTCCACTTGTGCGATTATTTTTTCATCGATCGCTTCCAGTTCTTTTTCGGTAGCCATCTTCTTGTCCAGAATAGACTGTCTTACGACCTCGATGGGATCGCGCTGCTTGTATTGCTCAACTTCGTCTTTCGTACGGTATTTCTGGGGGTCGGACATTGAATGTCCCTTGTATCGGTAGGTTCGGAACTCCAGGAGCGTCGGACCTTCTCCAGCCCGCGCCCGTTCGGCTGCACGTGCCACTGCCTTGTGCACATCTTCCGGCTTCATGGCATCTACTGGTTCGGAAGGCATGTCATAGGCATCCGCCAGCGTATAAAGTTCAGTTACATTGGAAGATCTTTTTACAGACGTTCCCATCGCGTAGCCGTTATTTTCGATTACAAAAATCACGGGGAGTTTCCATAGCATCGAAAGATTGAGCGCCTCGTGAAATGCGCCTTGGCGCACAGCACCGTCCCCCATGTAACAAATGCACAGGTTTCCAGTCTTGTTGTATTTCTCTGCAAAGGCCAGACCCGCCCCGAGTGGGATCTGGGCCCCAACAATTCCATGACCCCCGACAAACCCAACTGCCTTGTCAAAGATATGCATTGAGCCACCTTTGCCTTTTGTTGTGCCAGTCTCCTTACCGTAGAGTTCAGCCATTATTGCCTTTGGATCCGTGCCAAGAGCGAGAGGATGTCCGTGATCGCGGTAGGCCGTGATCCACTTATCACCTTTCCTCAAGGCCGTGACCGCACCAGAAGCACACGCCTCTTGCCCGATGTACAAATGGCAAAACCCCTTAATTTTCTGCATTCCATACAACTGTCCAGCCTTCTCTTCGAATTTCCGCATCAATTGCATGCTTTCATACCAATAGAGGTATGTCTCCTTAGAGAATTCTGTTGAATCGCTCCCCTTCGTCTTTGTTGGCTCACTCTTCGCTTTGGTTGTCGTAGGCATATCCCTATTTTTGATCCGAGTTGCGAAATTAATTCCCAAACGAACATTCGCCAAACTTTCCTGCTAATTCCTCATGCGACTGGAAAAGCTTCAGCTCCTCAATTTCAAGAACTATGAGGAGGTTAATCTTAGTTTTCCTTACCGGATCAATGTTTTAGTGGGCAAAAACGGCAGTGGCAAGACAAATTTGCTAGACGCTATTTTCTACCTCTCCTTTACTAAAAGCGCCTTTTCAACATTGGACCAGCAGTGTATCCTGATGGGAAGTAATTTTTTTGTCGTGAAAGGCGAATTCAGCCAGGGAGGGCAAAGAACTGAAATCTCGAGTTCCGTTCAGACGGGGGCAAAAAAAATATTTCGGGAGGGTTTGTACGAATACCAGAAACTGGCGGAACACATTGGAAAATATCCGGTGATCCTTATCGCCCCTGACGACGTGGACCTTATCAGGGAAGGCGGGGAGGCAAGACGGAAATTTTTTGACAGTATTATTTCCCAGCTTGACGGAAAATACCTGGAAAACCTTTTGGCCTATAATCATATTTTAAAGCAAAGAAATGGATATTTGAAGATGGCGTCTGAAAGTGGTGCCGTGGACTGGGTTGCCATAGAATCTTATGACCATGCGTTGGTTAAGTATGGCGTACAGATCTTTGAGAAAAGAACAGCGTTCATCCGCGAATTCATCCCTTTCTTTAA
>DASVBA010000755.1:0-18218 GCA_036376095.1 Chryseolinea sp. | reverse complement strand
ATAAAGATCTATTTTCCGGACGTCAAGTCGGATTTATCCTCGGGCCCCTTCTTTTTGTACTACTGTTCCTTACGTTACCCGGTGACTTCATATCACCTGGTGCTAATAAAGTACTGGCTCTTGGGGCCTGGATGATAGTATGGTGGATCTCTGAAGCAGTACCCATCCCGGTGACGGCCCTGCTACCCTTAGTTTCGTTCCCCGCCCTTGGGGTCATGTCGATGAGAGACGCAGCCGCTCCTTATGCAAACCCAATAATATTCCTGTTCCTTGGAGGGTTCATTATTGCATTGGCCCTGGAAAAACACCGCCTTCATGAGCGTATAGCCCTGAATCTCATCCGCGTCACCGGCACTTCGGGTAATGGTATTATACTGGGCTTCATGATCTCCACGGGATTTATAAGCATGTGGATTAGCAACACGGCTACGGCAATGATGATGCTGCCAATCGCTTTGTCTGTTATCAACCTTCTCAAGAGCAGAGAAGATATCAAGCCGCATGAACTACCAAAGAAAGAGAGAAACTTTGCGATGGGCTTACTTCTAATGGTTGGATATTCCGCGACGCTAGGTGGCCTTGCGACTATTATCGGCACACCTCCAAATGTTGTATTTGCGGGTCTGTTGGATGAATTCTACCATCAGAAGCTTGACTTTGGAAAATGGATGATCATCGGTGTGCCAGTAGCCATACTGTTATTACTGTCCACATATCTGATAATTACAAGGATACTCTTTCCGAACAACCTTAAGAATGTCAAAGGCACGGACGAATTGATCGAAAGTAAACTTCTTGAGCTGGGGTCGATATCAAAGGAGGAAAAAAGGGTGCTTATCATTTTTGCTCTAACATCCTTCTTCTGGATCTTCCAGCAGCTGTTCAACACGTATGTCTTTAAGAGAGAGTTGCTTAACGACACGAACATCGCTATGACGGGTGGATTATTAATGTTTGTTGTTCCCTCCAATTTCAAGAAGCACGTTTTTTTGCTGGACTGGAAAGATACATGGAACCTGCAATGGGGGATTCTGTTCCTTTTCGGAGGAGGATTATGCCTGGCAGACGGACTCGAGAACACGGGGATTATCCAACTCGTAGGAAAATGGTTAGCAGGACAAAGCACCTATAATGCATGGCTGATCTTCGGACTAATTCTTGCAAGCGTGGTGTTATCGGAATTTATGAGCAACGTGGCGCTGGTTCAGATCTTTGTACCTGTAATTTTCGGGATAGCGGATGGAATGAATGTCAACCCCATTCTGCTTGCTATGCCAGTTACACTAAGCGCAAGCATCGGTTTTATGTTTCCTATTGCAACACCTCCTAATGCCATAGTATTTTCAAGCGGATACATCCGCATGAAGGACATGGTAAGGGCGGGAATTTTGCTTGATCTTGCATCCATCCTGATCATACTACTGGCTTCTTTAACGCTGGTGAAATGGGTCTATGGCTAAAAGAAGCTTTTTGGTTTAACTTTGGAGAATTAGGGGTTCATCGCAGGAATTATACGGTTACCTAATCCGTTAGCAAGTACAGGCTAAACACACGCATTCTTCCGGAAGAGGATATGAAGTACTTGAAGGAGAAATTGTATTCGACATCCGTAAAAAGTAAGGTGATCGCAGGATTTCTGTTGGTCTTTATAGCTATTCTTCTTGCCCTTGCCATCACACGGTTCGGTTTTCGTGAAATGATGGAGACCGTGGACCAGCTGTCAGCTCCTAATAAGGAACTGAATGCACTGAAGACTCTATTCCAGGAAATAACCGCCATCGACCAGGATCAACGGGCAGAAGCGTTAAAGAACCCAAGGGGTCTGCATAAGAATTTTTTCAACCAATCTAAGTCCCTGGTGGATAAGGTGGATTCTGTTCGCCTGCTGAATTGGGACACAGCGCAGCAAACGCGACTGGTCGAAATAAAGGAAATTCTAAAGAACAGAAACCGGCTGTTTTCATCTTATCTGAAACTCAAATCTGAGTCTATCGAAAACAGAACCCTTAACTCCCGCCTGGATAGTATTACCCGGATGCTCGTGAATGAGCGGGTTGTTTATGATACCAGTGTCATCACCACAGAGAAGAAGACAACGACAACTTACACCAAAGATTCTGTGCCTGATCAGAAGGAGCGCACCGGGTTAGCGAAATTTTTTAGAGGAAAGAAGAAGGTTGAGCCACAGACCACCCACATAAGGGTCCAGGAAGAGCTCAGCGTAGTTGTTGATACACTTGCCGTCGCCAGGCAAAACGAGGCGCTGGAGGAGGTGGAACGCATTATTGTCAACCTGGAAACCGATCAGAGAAGAGAGAGCCAACGCTTGCGGGACGAAGAGCTCGAGCTTATTCATGCCAATGGTATTCTGGTCAGCCAGCTGTTGAATGTGTTGCATGAAGTTGAAAACGAAGAGTTGGCCAAGATGAATCAAAACAACGATCATGCTGTCTCGTTGGTGACGCAAAGTATGCTGCGTATAACCATACTGTTGATCGTGTTTTTCATCAGCGCAGCCTTTCTGGTATATCTGATTTGGGTTGATATTACCCGAAGCAACTACTACAGAGCGCAACTTGAGAAGTCCCGAGACGAAGCAGAGGAGCTAAGCAAGATCAAGCAACGTTTTCTGGCAAACATGAGCCACGAAATCAGAACTCCCCTTCAATCTATTATAGGTTTCTCTGAACAACTGAAACAAAACAGAGGAAAGGACCGGGATGCCATCGAAGCGATCAACAGCTCATCCGAGCATCTCCTTCATATAGTCGACGAAGTACTCGACTACAGCCGTATCTCAAGTGGAAGTTTTGTCCTGAGCAGCGAAAACTTCCAATTGATGGAAGTAGTTAAGGAAGTTGAATCGGCGTTGCGTATACAAGCAGGAAAAAAAGGGCTCACGCTGTTATTGGATGTCGAGGAGGCAAAGGAATATTACGTTAGCGGCGATGCGTTCAGGCTGCGGCAGGTGCTGTACAACCTTCTGGGTAATGCCATAAAATTTACGTCTAAAGGGTACGTTAAACTCGCTTTGAAGACAAGAGAGGAGGCGCAAAAGGTTCAATGCTATTTCGAGATCTCAGATACGGGCATTGGAATACGCAAGGAAGACCTTTCAAAAATATTCAATCAATTCGAGCAGGCAAATGCGCTGATTACCCGCAATTACGGAGGTACAGGATTGGGCCTCACTATCGCAAAATCTCTTGTGGAAGCGCAGGGAGGAGCGCTTGAGGTTTCCAGCGTGCCTGGCCACGGATCAACGTTCAAAGTGTCGCTGGCCTATGACAAGGCTGATGCTGTAACGAAGGTCGAGCCATCCACAGCTAACGGCACCGACAAACCGTTCAAGGGTAAAGTCATCGTTGTAGATGACGACGTCATGATCTTACGATTGTGTGGATTGATCCTCGCTAAGAATGAAATTCTATACACCACCTTCAATGAAGCGAAGCGATTACTCGATGAGAAGGCCGATCCTGAAGTGACGCACATTCTGATGGATATCCGCATGCCGGAGATCAATGGAATTGAATTATGCCATGAGCTTCACAAAAAATATGATTCCGAAATTAAATTCGTGGCGCTCACCGCTCATGTGTTACCGCAGGAACAACAGGCATTGCTGAACGAAGGATTTGACGCCGTGCTTTCCAAACCTTTCCGCGAGCAGGAGTTGTTAGGCTTGCTCAACATCAGAAAGAGCAATGGCAAGAGTGAAGAATTCGATGAAGTTGATCTGTCAGCTTTACGCTCGATGACCTTTGGAGACGAGGCGCTTTTTCAATCAATTATTAACCAGTTTATCGAAGAAACAGAAAGCGATGTAAGCAGACTTAATGAAAGCCTGAGCGGATTGAACGCCATAACCGTGCGCGAAGTGGTTCACAAACTAGCTGGAAGAACGGGCCAAATGGGGATGGCAAGTCTATCATCGACGCTAAAGGAAATAGAAGTCAAGCTAATTGATGGGGTTGAACTGACAACAATGATAGAACCAATAAATCAAGCGAACAGTGAAGTGGAAAAAGTGTTGAATGCAATAAAGCAGCATCATGCACTTGCGCAATCCTCCAATCATTGACATCTATTCTATTCCGTACTTTTCGATCTTTAAGTAAAGAGTTTTGCGATCGATGTTCAGTATTCTCGCTGCCTTTGATTTATTATAGCGGACCTCTTTAAGCGTTTTTAAGATCATTTCTTTCTCCTGTGATTCCTGCAATGCTTTCAGATCATATACCGGCGATGAAGCCGGTGCAATCTTGCTGGATGGGTTCCGTATAGCCTCAAGCATCTCAACGGGTAAAGCGTGAACGCCAATAGTGCCTTCATGCGTGAGCAGCACCGCGCGTTTAATGACGTTTTTCATCTCCCGGAGATTTCCCGGCCAGTCATACGCATGAAAAATATCCACTACTTCTTTGTCAAAGCCGTCCACCGATCGTTCGAGTTCCGCGTTAGCTAACTCTCTGAAGAAGTTCATAAATTCTCCCAGATCGTCGTAACGTTCCCTCACAGGCGGAACTTTCAGCTTAAATTCATTAAGCCGGTGGTATAGATCCTCTCTGAAGTTTCCTTTTTTCACACTTTCAAAAAGATCATCATTCGTAGCAGTAATTATTCGCACATCGATCTTGATCTCTTTATTGCTTCCAACCGGTTGCACGATTCGCTCCTGTATTGCCCTGAGGAGCTTTACCTGGATCTCATATGAAAGATTCCCAACCTCATCCAGAAAGAGAGTTCCCTTATGAGCATCCTCAAACTGGCCGAGTTTATCCTGTACAGCTCCGGTAAAGGCGCCGCGTACGTGACCGAACAATTCGCTTGCGGCCAGCTCCATTGAAAGAGCACCACAATCAACCGCAATAAATTTTGCTTTTGCTCTGGGGCTGAGAGAATGGATAGTTTGTGCAACATTTTCCTTTCCTGTTCCGCTCTCCCCCTCAATGATAACCGACATATCGGTAGGCGCTACAAGTCTCACATGGTCGTAAAGCTGCCTGGCTGATGCGCTGGTGCCTTCTACAAATTTCTTAAGGGTTACTTTCGGAGCGGATACATTGTTCTGCCCTTTTTTCAGCGCCTGCTGGACAATCATGAGCAGTTCGTCGGGATTAACGGGCTTTGTGATGTATTCAAAGGCTCCCACCTGCATGGCCTTCACCGCTGTGCGGATATCGGAAAAGCTCGTCATGATGATGACAGGGGTACCGGGTGATGCTTTTTTAATGTCGACCAGCACGTCCATTCCCGTCACATCGGGCAGTCTGTAGTCCAATAGTACCAGATCCGACGGCTTGGATTGAAATAACTGCAGGCCTTCTGCTCCTTTATGAGCGACCCTGACTTTAAATCCCTGTTTGCTAAGAAAACCCTCAAGAATTCTAGAAAACGTCAAATCATCTTCAATAACTAGGATAGTGGCCATAAGGGGCTCAAAATAAAAGAAAGCTGGAACATATTCCAGCTTTCTTTTTTATGACGATTTGAAATACGCTAAACGCGATTATTCGATTTTCTTACCGTCTTTGTTAAACTTAACGATCTTCGTTTCAGCACCGTTCTTCAGGTGAACTTCAAAAGTTTCCTTTGCTGTGTCCTTGTAAGCTGCATCAACCAACCAACCTCTGTAATCCTGCATTTCAAGGGCCTTTTTAACGGCTTCAGGAAGTTCTTCCGGCTTGATTTTCACTTTTTCATCCTGCTGAGCTGAGGGAGTCTGATTTATAGCATAGCTAATTGCGTCAGCACTTACAAATGCAACACTTCCCAACAGAGCGATGAAGGCAAACATTAACTTTTTCATAGTTTTTGTGATTTAAGTTTTAAATAGTTTCCAGTCCGAGCACACGAATTGTATGCCAGCAGGGCGACTATGAACAACTTGCTGTCTGTCAATCGATTTGGAAATTACCAGTAGCGGTAACGTTGCGCTTCACTCGTAGAGTCATTCTACAAGATGAGACAAATATTCTACATAGGGAACTTCGGAGGTGAAGAGAGAATGCCACGAAAAATTAACGGAAACGGTTGGAACCCGGAAATATTACTATTTGATCCCGCTTTCTTCTTTAATTTTTCTCTCTTCGATAAGATATGATGCACCTAACCCCAATCCTCCGAAAATAAACAACATCGAAAAGTAAGCGACCTCCTCCATATAAAATGTACTGTCGAGAAAATAACCCATTAAAAGGCCGATGCCTGCGCCAATGAGTAAAAGAGACGCACGGAGTGCTCCAGAAGTGTCGCGCGTGCGATTGAGGCGAAAAGACTTAGGATCCATTCCTTTTTCAATCAATGCCATGCGTTCCTGGTTTTCAAACTTCCTGATGTATATCCAAACGACTGCCGCGCAGATAAACATGATTATTGGGACCATTACCCCGAGTGCTGCTACATCCATAGTATTCTGATTTTTGTTGATTTTGGCCTTATGACGCGCCCAATAATCAGGCGGTTACAGGGGCCGCCGAAATTATTAAGTTCAGTGAAGACTGCGTGAGCATTTCAGGATTTCCCTGTAACTTGATACATCACAAAAGCGTCGAAGATTTGTAATGACCAACGATCCGGATCACCTTATTCTCGACAAGATACTTGCCGGCGAACAGGCGGCTTATGCTGAATTGGTGAATAAATATAAGAGTTATGCTTACACCATTGCACTTAGAATACTTCAAAACAGGCCTGATGCGGAAGAAGCGGCTCAGGACGCATTCATCAAAGCCTACAACCACCTTGCGGGATTTAATCGCGACTCTAAATTTTCCACATGGCTATACAGGATCGTCTTTAACACGGCCATTAGTTATAAGAGGAAGAGCAGATATCAGTTTCAAAGTTTAGAAAGCACGGTAGTGGAATACCAACAAGAGGGAGAAGGTTTGTTGGAAAAAACTGACAAGAAAAAATATTTAAATGCGGCTATGGCACGACTTAACGAGGCAGACCGGACAGCATTGACATTATTCTATCTCGAAGAATTTTCGTTGGAAGAGATTGCCTCCATTACCGGCATGCAGGCCAATACGGCAAAAGTACGCATACACCGTGCAAGGCAACGGCTGGCCGACGAACTGACTAACATTCTTAACCAGGAAGCATTAACTTTGTGATCGTATGGATAAAGTGACTCCGGAATCAGACGACCTGTTACTCCGTTATATCGACGGAACGCTCGGCCTATCTGAAAGACAGACCCTTGAAAAAGATCTTGAACAAAATGAGCACCTAAGAAAACGTCTCGATCAACTTCGATCAAGTCACCTGCTGCTCCGCGCTAACCGATTGGAGCAACCCTCGAAGAATTTCACTCAATTGGTAATGAGCGGGCTTAACCACGATCCCATTCGAGGCGCAAGCTTTCCCATACGGAATAGTATTCTGCTCCTTGCTGGGGTTTTACTCGTCGCAATCATCGCCTCTGTATTGGTTCCAGCCGGAGTATTTGATAACATTTCAACTACGATCGACCTCAATCAGGTTAATCTTCCGAAGAAATATGTGGAGAAGACGCTTCCCTCCATATCCATCGATGGGAAATTAATGGTCAACCTGATAATCTTGATTAACCTTGTACTGGGATGGCTTGTGCTGGATCGTGCAATTCTAAAACCTCTCTTCCAGCGGAGAGTTCAAGCGGGTCGGTAAGTCTACTTAGGTTTTTGAGGACATTCTATTTTCCAATCTCTGGCAAGAGCCAGGGATCCATCCTTGACCTTTTTTACCACTTCATCTACCTTCTTACTGTATTTACATCCCATGTCCACATAACGGAACTTGGCACCATCGACAATAAAGTTAAAGTGGCAGGTGTTGGTAGCCTTGTGCATTTTAAAACAACTGAATTCGATATTAGAATCCTGTTTGGGTGAAAAGGACATTAAAGAAATCAGTCCGATGAATGCAAATTTGTTAACGTGCTTCATGAATAGTGATGGTTGATTTAGTCGATTGTCCATAGTCCAGAGTTGATGGTCGATAGTTGTAATCAATGGTTTAGCTACAAAGAAAAAAACCCGGTTTGAGCCGGGCTTTTTTGATCGATCCACCGAATCAATACCGGTAGTAGTCAGGTTTAAAGGGGCCTTTGACCTGAACGCCAATGTATTTCGCCTGTGCGTCGGTTAGTTCATCTAACTCAACACCAATTTTCTTGAGGTGCAGGCTAGCTACTTTCTCATCAAGGTGTTTCGGCAGTGTATAAACCTTATTTTCATAACTGGAAGTGTTAGTCCAGAGCTCCAACTGCGCCAGTGTCTGGTTGGTGAAGGAGTTAGACATCACGAATGAAGGGTGTCCTGTGGCACAGCCAAGGTTCACGAGACGACCTTCAGCAAGCAAGATCACCTGGCGGCCGTTCTTAAGTGTATAAAGATCAACCTGAGGTTTTACTTCATCCTTAGAAGCATTCTTATTGAGCCAGGCAACATCAATTTCGTTGTCAAAGTGACCGATGTTACACACGATCGCTTTGTCCTTCATTGATTCGAAATGGCGACCCAAAACTATTCCAAAGTTTCCGGTAGCTGTAACTATTATATCCGCATCTTTAACTGCATCGTCCATCTTTTTAACTGCAAATCCATCCATCGCGGCCTGCAATGCGCAGATTGGATCGATTTCCGTAACTATCACTCTTGCTCCTGCACCTCTCAGTGAAGCAGCCGACCCTTTTCCAACATCTCCATACCCGGCTACGACTGCGACTTTGCCGGCCATCATAACGTCCGTTGCCCTGCGTATTGCATCAACCAACGATTCTTTACAACCGTACTTGTTATCAAACTTTGATTTTGTTACCGAGTCGTTCACGTTTATCGCGGGCAAAGGAAGTTTTCCGTTACTCATTCTTTCAACGAGTCTGTGAACTCCGGTGGTCGTTTCTTCAGAGATACCTTTTATGCCTGCGACGAGTTCAGGATAACGATCCAGCACCATGTTTGTAAGGTCGCCTCCATCGTCAAGGATCATGTTCAATGGCTTTCCGTCCTTA
The DNA here is from genome assembly GCA_036376095.1 of Chryseolinea sp. Classification (GTDB taxonomy): domain Bacteria; phylum Bacteroidota; class Bacteroidia; order Cytophagales; family Cyclobacteriaceae; genus Chryseolinea. The sequence continues at coordinate 9,214 of DASVBA010000755.1, read as the reverse complement.
AACGCATAAAGCGTCTGTTCAATGCACCAATCAAATTCCTTTTCATTCATTCCCTTCCAGGCATAAACGGGAATTCCTGCAGCAGCTATGGCTGCGGCGGCATGATCTTGTGTAGAAAAGATGTTGCAGGACGACCAGCTTACTTCGGCACCCAATTCAACAAGCGTTTCAATCAAAACAGCAGTCTGAATGGTCATGTGAAGGCAACCGGCAATGCGAGCGCCTTTCAACGGCTTCTTCTTACCAAATTCCTCCCTGATAGCCATTAACCCTGGCATTTCGGCTTCGGCCAATTTAACTTCTTTGCGGCCCCAAGCAGCCAGTGACAGGTCTTTAACCTTGAATGTTAGTTTTTTCTCGTCAACAGTCATTTTTTTAGTTTTTTTCTTTAACTGGAACACAAAAGTAAGACAAAGGTTTTTAAATAGCTATTGTTCCTCCGTGTCCTCGAAAATGTCCTGAACCATCTGAAAAATTTGGATGTTAAGCAAAGATCCAAAAACAGCGTGAATTAAAACGTTTTCGAAATAGTCCAATGAAGCAATCAATAAAAATCGATGTTGTTTCAGATGTAGTTTGCCCCTGGTGCTACATCGGGAAACGAAGGCTCGAAAAAGCTATGGAAGCACTTAATCATAAATATGATTTTAACATCCATTATCATCCCTATGAGTTGCATCCGGAGCTGTCGGCCGAAGGCCAGAACCAAAAAGAATACCTGGTGAAAAAGTTCGGCAGCGAGAGCAGGTATCACCAGCTAACAAACAATGTAACACGAATAGCTCAAGGCGATGACCTGCAATTTGATTTTGACAGCCAGAAGGTAATGCCAAATACCCGAAAAGCCCACATCATTATTGCAGGCGCAAAGGAGCTAGGCAAGCAGGCACAGGTCACGGAGGCGTTATTTAATTCATACTTTAGCCAGGGGGTGGACCTTTCTAAGGATGAAAAGTTGATAGCGGTGGGTGTGAGTTCCGGGCTGGATAAAGACCTTGTAGAAGAATGGCTGAGGGATGATTCGCGTGTAGCTGACATCGTGCGATCCGAAAAAGAGTTAACCAAAGCCGGAGTGCACGCAGTACCGTTTTTTATCATAAACGACCGATATGCGCTTTCAGGCGCGCAGCCGGTCGAAGCATTTATCAATGTTTTGGAAGAGGTCGCAGATAAGTCTCGCATTGAAAACGCACCTTCCTGTTCAACGGACAGCTACTGCTAGAGATCAGAATGATGTTCTGCCGCAGCTTACTTCTTCTTTTTTCCCTTGGCAGGGGCAGCAGGTGGGATAATATCGTCTTGTTTGATCACCGTCGTCCAGACACTGGTCTTTCCCTCTTCTGTTCGTACCCAGGCCGGCATGATGAGACCATTGCTTGCAGAGATGCTTAAATAATTTCCGAAAGCTGCAATGTCTTCCCCAATAAAGGGCGTTTCGCTGATTTTTACGTTTTTGAAGGTCATCCCACTGTCGCTTGTGTAAGCAAGGTATACATCGGTTTGATTGTCTTCGTATCCGCTCCGGTCGTAGTATACTATGTAAACAAAACCAGAAGACTGATCAACAGCCATTCTTGGTTGAAATTGATGCTTCCCACTTTTATCATCTCCCATTTTTGCCGGTGTTGACCATTGATCGCCGTATGTATGTGATCTCGCGAACCAAACATCGGTATCGTTCTTCCCACTGCGCGTATCAGCCCATGAAAGGTAAAGCACTCCTCTATATTCGCCTTTCGACCGGTCTACCAGCAGAGTAGGAAACTCGTTATCGCGGGCAAGTCCCGGAATTTTCACATTCCAACCGCCAAACCAACTCATCGCCGATATATCATTAAAGAGCCACATGCCACCGCCATCAAAAGAACGGTCAATGAAGATCTTATCCTGGGTTGCCCAGGCGACGTATATCTTGTTGTCGACGGACACGGTAGGGAAAGCAACACTTGTTGCCTTTTCATCGTCCGTACATGCTCCTGGATTTTGAGTAAGAACAACTGGTTTACTCCACTTTCTACCATTCGGCGAGGAACTGATCAAAACCGTAGACTGACAACCTGCGTCTGAACTGTTGTATTTATCAAATTGTGTCCACGTTACGTAAAGGTTTCCTTTTGAGTCTACCGTCGCGCAGGGCCTGACCTGGTCCTTCGGTGAATTGTATCCGAGGGGTGCACCCTCCTCCCAGGTCTTTCCACCGTCTTTAGAGATATGGCAGATGATCTGGTCAAGGCTTTTTTCATTCTTCAACCCTTCGCCGCTAACATCAGAGAGATGAAGACAATACATTGTTCCCTTCTCATCCGACACCAGAACAGGATCACCGAAAACACCTAGCGAGGAGCTGAGCTTTGTTTTACCCCACGTCTGTCCACCGTCGAACGAATAGTTTATAGTGCCCCCAGATGTTGCTACCACGACATTCTTAGGATCACTGGGGTTAATGACGATACACGGCTCTGCCGCTCGCATGCCATCAGTACCGTCGTCCACCTTAATGTTTTTAAACTGTGCATTCGCATGTAAAGAAATGACATACAGAAAAACCATTGCAACAAATCTTATTCTGATCATATAGGAACTTTTACCGCACGAATAACTCATGATTAGTTTCCACTTATTTCTTGATATCTATTTTCCCTTTTAATCTTTGCTCACCGCCAACTTCCACAACCGAAGATCCGTACACTTTAATCGTGGACTTTATGAAATCTTCGGCGTTCGCCTTATAAATATTCTCAACATACTTTTGCGGATTCCGGTCGATATAAGGAAACCACGTGCTGTGAATTTGTATCATTATCCGGTGACCTTTCTTAAAGGTGTGGAGAATGTCCTGAAGAGGAAAATTGACTTCAGTTATTTGCATCGGAGTAAACGGTTCCGGTTTTTCAAAACTATTTCTGAATCTTCCCCTCATTACTTCACTTCTAACCAGTTGCTGATATCCGGCCATTATAATGTTGCCTGGATTGTGTTCATAGTTTGGATGGTCATTGGGATATACGTCAATCAATTTTACAATAAAATCGGCATCTGTTCCAGACATCGAAACCTTGAGCTTTGCCATGATCTCTCCGGCAACGGTAACATTTTGGGTGAGCACATCTGATTCGAAGGTCAGCACATCAGGGCGGGCAGAGGCAGGGCGCTGATCGTCGCTCATGAACAAACGTGGTGTAAACGTGAGCTTCTCCGTCTGCGACGTATAGGGTACCGGTTTTTCGGGGTCGCTAATGTATTCAAATACCGCCTGGGGATCTGTTGGTTCATTTACCGACAACTTGCCGTCATCTCCAAAATAAAGGCGGATAGGTGCTACATTTTTGGGTGGCCAGGAATCAAATTTCCTCCACTCCTTTATGCCTGTATCAAAAAGGAAGGCTTCCGGCAAATTCAAGCTCCCCTCTCCTTTCAAATGATAGGCAAAGAACTTCCTTTCAATTTCACGCTGGTAGAAGGTTGACAAACTATCACCGAAGTAGATATGATTGTGCGTTGACTTGCCATTTTCTTTCGCCCAGTCACCATGCCCCCAGGGCCCCATCACGATAGTGTTATGCGCAGAGGGACTGGTCTGCTCGATGGTTTTATAAATATTTAATGGGCCGTATAAGTCTTCTGCATCAAACCAACCACCCACGGTCATCACCGCGTGCTTCACACCCTTAAGGTGAGGTAAGAGATTTCGTTGTTGCCAGAACTCGTCATAGTTAGGATGATCTACAAACTGCTGCCAAAAGAAGTTATCGTGGTGATATTTTTCCGTGATGTTCTTTAAGGGACCTTGTCTGAGGTAAAAATCATAACCATCCTTCGTACCCTCGTAGTCGAAACGATCCATCTCATCTTTGAACCAATTATCTTTTGTTTTTCCCCCAGTCTGATAACCGAACACGGCGAACGCAGCTGTATAGCTTTCAAGGAATGCTCCCTGATGATGGAAGTCATCAAAAAAGAAATCGGCGATAGGCGCTTGCGGCGAAGAAGCTTTAAGCGCCGGGTGTGCGTCCGGCAACGCGGCGGCTGTGTAGAATCCAGGGTACGAAATTCCAAACATCCCCACCTTACCATTGTTTCCCTTAATGTTTTTGATCATCCAGTCGATGGTGTCCCACGTGTCAGAGCTTTCATCAATTGCTTTCTTATTCTTGAGATCGTTTCCCGGCACGTTGGGCCGCATGTTATCAAAAGAACCCTCGCTCATGTAACGACCCCGTACGTCCTGGAAGGCGAGAATGTACATATCCTCCACGAGGAATCCCGAGGGATGCGAGCCGGTATAGTAGTTGGCGTACGTAGAAGCGTTGTAACAAGTGCGGTTAAGAAGTATCGGATACTGTTGCGATTTATTCTTGGGGACATACACAACGGTGAAAAGTTTGATACCGTCGCGCATCGGGATTTGATACTCAAACTTGTTATAGTGTCGGCGAATGAACAGTGAATCGCTAATGGATTGTTGCGCCTGAGCGAAGAACGCAGCGGTCACCGAAGCAATGCAAAGTAGTATCCTCATGATCATAGGTTGTCGCATGAAATTAATGAAAATCGACGCTTATTTTCTACCTGTTTTTATGAGTGGATGCGTAAAAAAAATTATCCCGTCGAAAGTGAGACATTGGAATTTTTTTTATTTCCTTTGGAAGTTCTCGTCCTCCTCAAATTGTTTCCAAAACAACTAAAGTTCAAATTCCAACACCATGAAAAATTTAGCTATTGTTACCTTCCTTTGCCTGTCGCTAACAGTCAACGGTCAAAAAATTAAATTGATTGAAGGGGATGTTAGCGTACTGAAAGGGCAGAAATCAGTTACAACTGAGTTCACATACGATAATATGGCGGTCGGCAAGTATCCCAAAGAAGCAGACTACGTCGCGCAAAAGAAATCGGACCTTAACAAGAAGGAGCCGGGGCAGGGCGACAAATGGGAGCAAGCCTGGGTTTCGGATAGGAAAGAACGTTTTGAGCCTCAGTTCCGAGAACTTTTCTCGAAATACGCCGAAATATCTACGGTAGGTGAGAACGTTCCGTATACGCTGATCTTCAAAACGGTAAAAACGGAGCCTGGCTGGAATATCGGGATATCAAGATCTCCTGCATTCATTGATGCTGAGGCCTGGATCGTTGACAGCAGCGATCACAGCAAGGTGTTAGCGAAGCTGACAATCACAAAGTCGCCGGGCCGCGACGCGATGGGTTTTGACTATGAGACAGGCGCACGACTTATGGAGGCTTACGCAAAAGCGGGTAAAGAGCTTGGCGCTTACATTAAAGGGAAACTGAAGTAATACGTTTATCATCAATAACGATGAAAGGCCGGGGCTGTCCCTGGCCTTCATTGTTTTGGGGAATCCATCTACAGCAAACTGTTGAATAATTCCCCACTTTTCACGATCGACTCCGACCACTTAACGCTCATTCTGCTGTTTGACCCCTAAATTCTACCATTCATCGCCAATATTGACAAATGCTGATCTCTGTCCTCTGATTTGTAAACCAGGACATACAACCTAATAAAAAACACACGTATGATCAGAAAATTAATCTTGGCAGTACCACTAGTAGCGATGCTTTGGAGCTGCGATAAAAAAGAAAGAGAAGCGCTTCAATCTCAGAACGATTCACTCCGTACAGAGCTTCAAGCCAGCCAGCAAACTGCTGCAACACTCCAGGAAATTGGAACATTGATCGATTCTATCGATGCAAGCCGCCAACTTCTCCGCACGGACGTAGTTGAAGGTACGTCATATACTGACTATAAGACCCGCCTCCAGGGCATTAACAGCCATATCAAGGAAACACAATCTAAGATTGCTTCCCTTGAGAAGTCTCTCAAGAACACTAAAGGACAATATGCAACCACTATTAAGAGGTTGAAGGCTGACCTTGAATTGAGCACACAGCAAATCACTGCGCTCCAGGGTGAAGTTGACAGAATGAGAGGCGAAAACCAGCAGCTGTCGATGACCGTAAATAAGAGAGATTCTGCTATCACTCAAAATCTTGAGACCATCAAGATGAAAGAGCAAGATGTAGCAAACCTCGAAGCTAAAGTTGAAGAAGTTAACGCTGCATCTAAAGCAAGCCAGGCTGACCTCTACTTTGCACAAGCACAAGCTCTCGAAACTGCAGCTGACAGAACAAAGTTTGCTCCCAAGAAGAAGAAAGAAACACAACGCGAAGCTCTTGAGCTCTACAAGTTGTCACTTTCTTTGGGTAAGCAAGAAGCTCAGCAAAAGATCGACGAACTACAAAAAGAACTCAGCTAATTTAGCTATCCTGTAAACAACGAAAGGGGTGGTGCTTCCAAAAGCATCACCTTTTTTATTTTACTTCAGTACTCTTGTGACAGCAATTATTGCTCGATAATAACAACCGCGCAGGCGATGGACTTCAGGTGAGAAAGGGATACATAAATCTTGTTCCAGTTAGATTCCGTCGCCTTCTGTTTAAAAGTCCCGTTCAACACCAACGAAGGTTTACCATTTGTATCAGTGATGACCTCGATGTCTGAAATATTGTACCCCAATCCAAGCCCCAGGCCGGTAGCTTTGAGAAACGCTTCTTTTGCAGCAAACCTGGCCGCGTAATTTTCACTGCTGTTTACCTTGGACTCGCAAAAATGAATTTCATTTGGCGAAAATATCCTTTCCCTGAATCCCTGATCCTTATTGATCTTTTCTGCAACGCGATCCACCTCGATCATATCAATTCCTACTCCGACGATCATTGTATCTTTTGTTTACAGTGTTGAAGGTTTTTCTCCATGTATTCCCTCTCCTGCTCCGTTGCAACTTCTTTTGACAGCCCTGTCTCGTACCATTTTATTGCCTTATCCCATTGTTTGTGCTCTTTGCAATAATCAGCGGCTAACATGTAGGCGTGGTATGAATCCGGATTCCACTTCACAACACTGTCCGGGTGGAATCCTGTCTTCGGATTGAACGGGAATCTGAACCTGCTGAATTTAACGTAGTCGCTGAACGCCGGATCCAGGAGAAAGGAATCGGCGGCAATGCTTTTTTCCAGCTCATAGATCTCCTCGTTCCGCTTTGGCTTGTAACTAAATACCTTGTTTAAGTCATAACAAACAAATTTGCCAAGCTGCCACGGCTCTGTGGATATCCAGACCAGCTGTTGCTCGGGTTGAAAGATGATTGCGTGGTGCGCTACCAGCTGATTGATCGCACGTTCATTTCCCAGTCCTATATCCTTGTCGCTCAAGCCAAGCTGGTTTCGCAGGATTTTAACACTGCCAGCAACGGAATTTCTTTCCTGGCGAGCCAACAATTCATGCACCCTGTCAAATCGATACCTGGATGCACTGGTCCTTACATGGTCGATGTTCAGCTGCGTGTTACCCAGCGTGTCACCTTGAAAATGATTTGTACTGACAATATAATTTTCCGACGATGCGAAAAAGTCTATCGCCTCTGGTGTCTTTTCGATCAACGAAGCTTTGCCATCCTTTGCTGAACCAATAAGAAAGGATTCAGCGACGAACATCTTTCTTTTTTTAGCGATTGCATAGGCCTCTTTGATAGTAGAGGCATATTGAAGTATCTCACGAGCAACCAGAGATACCGGTGTCGCCGAGGCGGGGGGAATTTCAGATTTAGCGGCGTTGATCGTGACGGTGAGTCCCTGGTCATTCATTCCGGACAGCACACCGGTCATTCCTCCGAACGTAACCATCATAAACTTGTATCCCTGTGTGGGCCTGTAGAATGCCACGATCTTATCACGTGCGAAATCATCACCCAGGTAAAAATCAAAATTCCGCGCAACGATAAGTGTGCTGTCTTCCGACTTGTCATCCCATGTTGCAAACGACGTGCATCCAACCAGCGACATATTTTGCAAAGCATGGCCTATGTCATGGGCGGCGTGGTAATTCAGTATCCGCTGATACGGTTGGGCTATGTCATTAAAGTCCGGGGAAGCGGCCTGAGATATGCCCAGGATCTCCTGCTTGTATTCATCGGTCACATTATCCGGTAGATCGCGGTTAAACCATCCTACAAAAAACTTTAATGTCTCCAGATAGAATTCATTGGGAACAAGTCTGTGGATCTGATCCGTAAAAACCTGCTCCTGGTACCTGACGAGGTCCGCTGTAAGCTTGCCGTTTGCAAGACCACGTTCATAAGGGTCGCCTTCAACGTATAGTTCATAAAGGCCGCTTTCACTCTTCCGAAACCAGTTATTCTCGATCATAAAAAGGCCATTGTCCGCTTCGACAACGGTCATGCTCTTTGACGTTGAAGTCACGCTTGGAGGATCTACTTTCGAAACGAAGCGGATATAAACAATGAGGAGGAATAACAACAGTATGGCTATCCCAAAGATCCAGGCTATTATCCTTACGAATTTCCTAAGCATTTCTGATTTTTTCGACGAGATACTCCATTCCCAATACCTGCGCACACGTTGCAACAGCGCTGATCGTTACGCCAAGGACTCCATGCATGTTAATGCTCTGACCCGTTAACAGTAAGTTCGGAATTTTTGTGCGCGGGGAAATAAATGTTTTTAGCGGCTCACGATAATCTTTTGCATATCCATAAAGTGATCCATCATCGGCACCTATATAATCTCTTGCGGTGAGCGGTGTTGCCGTTGTGTAGGATTTAATGGCGTCTTTAAAGCCAGGAAACCGCTTTTCAACGCGCTCAAAGAGCTTTTCAGCTTTTGCCCTCTTAAAGGCTTCATAGGTTTCTCCCCTTTCGTTTTCATTCGATACCGTATTGAACGTATCCTTCCATTGTTCAACATCTTCCATCCGCATATAGCTCATGACCGTAACACCTTCTGCGTACTCCACAGATTTCGATGATGCAACGAAAAACAACGCAAACCCCTGCGGCCATGTATCATCATTATACTCACTCACACACCATGGATCCTCTTGCTCATAACAATAAATGTTGCTATTCATGTACTTGAACGAATTCTTCTTCAATACTACGTTTGCATAGAACATGGAAATAGTGCTTTCAAGGCTTTTTAAGCGCGAGCGGAAAGCATTTTTGAACATATTACTCTCTGTGATTTCAATGGTCTTCGAAGGATTGACATTTGAAATGAAGAGCTCAGCATGGTAGCGCTCCCCTTTCGCATCCTCGGCATAAACTACTTTCCCGCCCTCTTCCTTCAGTTTGACTACATTCACGTGGGTAATGATTTTTCCCCCGTGACTGGTGATCTCTTT
>DASVBA010000753.1:0-6669 GCA_036376095.1 Chryseolinea sp. | reverse complement strand
AGTTTGACATTTTACATTCAACATTCAACCCGTTCAAGTACCGTCATCTGCGGTATTCCATCTGATTAAAAAAAAGAATTGCGTCCAATCCTTCATCGTCAGACAATAGCACATACAACTCTTCGTTTCTTCACTTCTAACGTTCCTGCCATATATTTGAAGTTTACTAGTCACTACCCGTTACGCCAATGAAGGCCTTAGTCCCTTTTTTCTTCGTTGCCTTCGGCTCTCACGCAGTTGTTGGCCAATGGATTCAAACTTCCGGGCCTACCGGAGCTCACACGGATGAAGTCATCGCGCTAGACAATTATTTGTTCCTGGACGGCGGTGCCGGCGGAGTATATCGCTCGGCAGATAAAGGCGCGACATGGCAGCTCCTGGAAAACGGACTTCCCGTTTCGTACCAATGCATGGAAATAGACGTCGAAAACACAAACGTATATGTTGTCACGACCTTGGGCGTCTACTATTCGGCTGACTTCGGTGATTCGTGGAATAGCATCAGCGATACAAACGTTTTTGGGTTCTCGCTCGAAGTTTCTGACAATGAAATTCTTGTCGGTTATCAAAACGGACAACTCCATTACTCGCCCGACCATGGCGCCACCTGGCAGATCATCACAATTAGCTCTCAGATTTCTATTTCGTCGATCGGCAAATTCGGCAACTCTATTTGGGTCGGTACTGACAAGCCCGGTTTATTCTATTCGCCAAATGGCGGCGCGAATTGGATCTCAGCTCCGCTTAACATTCTTGTTACCGGCATTGACGTTAGTAACAATGTGTTGTTTGTCTCCGGAAACGATTGGAGCTCCCCGGGAGGCACGTTTAAAGTTTTCCGCTGCAATGATCAGGGTTTCTCGTGGACGCAAATCCTGACAACACCAGAGAACAACATAAGCAAGACCGGATTTTTCAAAAGGGATAATGAAATATTTGTATCGGGAGCCGCAAACTTTTATTACTCTCCCAACGGTGGCGCTTCGTGGATCACGCGCCCGCTACCTCCTCTTTTCAATTTTTATCCGTGGTCCTCTGTTACTGTCGTCGACAATGATGTGATTATAGGTTACGGCAACGGAGTTGCATTCAGCGGCGACAAAGGTACGACATGGCAACCAAGGAATACTGGCTATCGCGGTCACACCATTGAAAATATCGTAGAGACTGAAAATGCAACCATATCACTCAGCCTGACCAACGGCGCTTTTGCTTCGACTGGCAATGGTGACGCATGGAAACAAATCCATGAGCCCAATCTTGGATTTCCTCTTCCTTATCATATTTACGCGTACGGCAATGCCGTTGTAGTGAGCTATACTTATACGATATACAAATCATTCGATAACGGAAGCACCTGGCATCCTATCCTTGCACCCGACATCAGTGGCCTCAACGTGATCAATAGCGCACATCTGGCGGGATTTGAAGAATCATTAGTGGCGACGTCGTATAAAGGGGTGCATCTCTCACGAGACATGGGTGACACCTGGACCTTCGTGCCCAAGTCGGCGTTTGGTGAATATGATCTGGTAAAGAGTTATGTTCAACACGATACTGTCGTCGTGCTCACACAAGAAGAAATGTTTATGAGCATCAACTTCGGCCAAACATGGCAAAAGAAATCCGTGCCGGACTTACCGGTCAAAACCCTAAGCATTTTCGACATAAGTATCGAGGGGACGATGATCACGCTGGCAACCGGCGTTGGTCTGTATAAATCGCCTGACTTAGGATTGACCTGGAAAAAGATGCAGGAGTTCAATTGGGACAGCATCTTCGAGATCGAAAAAGCAAGTGACAGACTTATTCTTGCTACCTATAGCGGCGTTTATATTTCAGGTTCGAATGGAGTCGGGTGGTCCGCTGTGAACGATGGGCTGAACGGACATCACCCAAAAACACTTCTCGTTTCCGGACCATACACTTATGTCGGCACTTCAGGGCATAGTGTCTGGCGGATACCCACTGACGAACTGCTCGCCACGCGCGAATTAATTGACACCGGTCCGGGAGTTCGCATTCCAGTGGTAACCGCCGATTGTTCCACACTACACATAACCAATGCCGCACCCGACGTGGTAATCCGCTGGTATAAAAATGGTTCGCTAATTCCCAATCAAGCCATGAACCTCTTACCAATTACGGGGCCAGGTCGCTATACTGCTTCCTTTGAAAATGACAGCGACATTAAAATGAGCGCACCGATGTCCGTCGGCGAAACCGATAAAGCATCAATCGTTGTCTACGACGTCATTACCACCAACGGCGATGGAAAGAATGAAACATACATTCTCGACGAGCAGCTAGCCGGATCCAGGCTGACGATCATAAACCGATGGGGTGACATCGTTTATTCCGATGATTCGTATCAAAACAACTGGTCCGCCGATCAACTTTCCGCTGGCGAGTATTTTTATTACATCGAGAGCAAATGTTTCGGCACTTTTAAAGGCGTCTTAACGGTAATGAAGTAGTTGCCTTTTTTCTTAATCTTAAGCCATCTGCATTGCCTTCGACAGGTTAAATCACTTCTCACACCCACACGCACACACCCTTTTACATTTAGAGTTTAACATTTTACATTCAACCCGTCCGCCTGCAAAATAACGTTTCCCGAAACCCAATCCTCCCCGCATGTAAGAACCCCACACCCACACACCCTTTTACATTTAGAGTTTAACATTTTACATTTTACATTCAACCCATCCACGTGCAAAATAACATTTCCCAACCCAATCCTGCCCGCATGTAAAAAACTCACACCCACACCCACACCCACACACCCTTCTACATTCAGAGTTTTACATTTTAAATTTTACATTTTACATTCAACCCGCCCGCGTGCCTCGTCGTACAATCGCCCAAACAACTCTTCGTCTCTTCACTCCTAGCATTCCTGCCATATATTCCAAGTTTATTAGACAGGCGAGCAATTAACGGTTTTCAAGATTTCGAAAATACTCCTCCGTAAACACCGGATCAATCTTCTTATAATACTCAATCACCATTTGAACCTTCTTAAAAACGGGATAACTATTTTTCTTCGCCTCATCCAGAAACTGCCACAGTTTTAGTTCCGGATCTACAAGCAACCTGTTAAGTTCTTTGCTCAGCGTTGGAATAAACAGGCACTGAACAATCGTATTGAAGTCGTTCTCGTAATCGAGCAACGAATATCCCGTATTCCCCAGCACAAAGTTATTATCCTTATTCCTCGGATAAGCGAACGTGTTCGCCAATGCCGTAGCCTTCAGTTTTTCCTCATCGGTATAATAAGGCGTCAGTGACAGAAATGCGTTTTGAATCTTCAAAAATTCCTCAAAAACCGCCGTGTCGGTTGACAATTCATACATCATAATCGACGAAAGTTCATGATGGATCACGCCTGGCAAGAATGGCGAAGTCCCACTCACAAATATGATGTTTCCGTTCTCAACTGGAACGATGTACGTCCCATCTACCATAGCAAAGACGGTATCCCCTTTGATACAATAGGCTTCATCCACAACGACAATTCTTCCAAGCCGCGCTTTTCTTAAAACTCTATTAGGATACTTTGACAACTCTATATTGATAACCTTCCGTATCGAATCCTGACTCTTCCCCGTGGGGAAACGGGTAAACACATATTCCGAATGTCCGTAGAAACCTGCGTTTGCTGCCGTTGCATCCCCAAGGAATTGGACGACAACATTCTCTTGCGCAAGAGAAATTGCTGTATGCATTCCCATGACTATCAGAACCAGGAAAATGAGAAGCAGGTGTTTTCGCATATGCTTAGAAACGTTCAGGGTGGAAACGAAGTATTCGCTCCCACAAAAAACAGCGGCGGGAGAGTAATCGTTCTGACCCACGACCAATACCAAAAATTCTATCCGGATGATCTTTGCGAAACTTTGCGTCCCTTGCGACTCTGCGGTTAGTTTCCGTTCCTTCAACCGCAGCAGCAGTCAATTTGCCAATCGTTCATTGCCTTACGATAAAAATTTCCTTAGTTGAGAAGATTTTAGCCATCACAATGAATCTTACACCAACCGCCCGCAAAGTAATCGGACTATCAGTTCTTATCATTTTTGGGTTAGTAGAACTTCTCTTACTTGCCGTCCTCATCTATCACCTCTTCACTGATCCCTCTCTGGCATTTTCTTTCGTCTTTGCCATTGCAATTTTCGGATTTCCTTTGTGGTGGGGTTGGAAGATGTGGAGGTCGGGAGCAAAAAAGGTCACGCCTGTGTCACAAGATACTCTTGATAACAGCACTCCTATTATACTAGAAACGAAAGTCACGTTAAGCGACTACCGGAAGTTGATGTACCTGAACACCTATACGCATCCCATATTCTTGTTCGTTCATTTGATCGGCATCATGTTCATTGCCTTTTATTTTATGTCGGATGGTGACATCTGGATCCCATTGTTTGCTGTACTTTTTCTTTCCTACCTGCCAATAGCCGTATCACGAAACGCTAAAAAAGTTTACAACTCCACAAAGACGTTGCACGAACAGATCACCTACACCTTCACCCCCGAAAGCATTGAAGCAAAAGGTGAAACTTCTGACTTCACGATCAAATGGCAGTCAATGCATAAGGTCAAGGAAACAAAGAACTGGTTCTTACTATACACCAACGTGCAGAGTGCCCTTGTGGTACCCAAAAAATCATTTCACTCCGATGCTGAAATTGAAAAGTTCCGATTGATGAGTAGCGTAATTGCGTAGCCCGGTTCACACGTGCATTTGTTGAAATACCATTGGCTCATGGATAGTGATCTTGGTTCGAATCATTAAGCATCGATAGCGCCTATTCAAAAAAGAATTACCAACCTTTCAAGAAAGCATGCGTCTCTTCCGATTCAGGATATAAACAGCTGCGATGCCGAGCAACCCACCCGCTACCGTATGCCATTGCGGGACCTCATTAAGAAAAATCCATGCACCTAACGCTGCTGAAAACGGAACGAGGAAAATATAACTACTGGCCTGGCTTGCGCCAAGACGCGAGGTGGCAATAAAATAAAACGTAGTTGCCAACGCCGTGGCGAGAACGGCGGTAACAAATAAGTTGAACCAGAAGATATCATCTCCTTTCGCAAGCGTTTCCGCGGGACCTTGCACTCCCGTGAAGATGAACAACAACACGATACAGATCCCATACATCCAAGTGCTGAAGGTAATGGTAGATCCATAACGCGATGCTTTGGAAGTAAACACACTCAACACCGCCCAGCAAAAGGATGCCAACAAAAAATAGATGTTGCCTGCGCTGAAGATGGTGCTCGCCTCCATGGGAAGTTTCAGCAGGACGATGCCGGCCAGCAGTCCGAGGCTGAGGCCGATGGTTTCCTCTTGCCGCGGGCGTCGTCGCTCCATGAGGAGCATGATGCCGTAGGAGATGATGGGATTCAACACCGTAACCAACACTCCTCCTGCTCCAGCCTTCCCGGTAGTGATGCCTTTGAAAAAGATGATGGTGTATAGTGAAATCGTAAGCGATGCGAAGAGCAGATCCTTTATTCCCTTTTTGTTTATGGTAAAAGGTTGTCGGAGGGCAAGCACGATGACGATCATCGATAAGAATGTGCACGAAAACCGAATGAACGAGAGCGTCATCGGCGAACCATAGGAAGCGATTACTTTCGAGGATGTCCAGCTCAGACCCCAGCAGGTCATGCTGAGGATCATTCCGGCGAGGAAGAGAGGTCTGTTAGCAGGTGCGCTCACGATGGTTTTGAAAAGGGGAAAGATAGTGAGAAGTTGTGAGCTGTTTTTAAGGGTGATGGAGATGACCGGTTGAAAGGGAACTTAAAATGTTCAATGTCGAATGTCGCCGCATGTGGAGGGGCGATTTGGAATGTGATGCATCTTACGTACGCATATTCTGCAAAACTTTAAAGGCATCTCCCGCGGATTTTCGCGGATTTAAATACACGCAGATAAACGCAGATAAATGCATCTGTCATCTCTCCTTTGGTCGCTCACACTTCGGCGTTCGGCTTGTGCCTTTAAAAGAACGGACGTTTACTTCAATGCACTAACTTCCTCAATAATCCTTTCACTCCTGGCCACCCAACCGAATTTCATCCCAAAGTTTTTCAGTGTGGCTGCATGAAGATCCGGCGCAAAGGATGAGACGCCATCTTCGACGACAGTTGTGCGGAAGCCGTGGTGGAAAGCTTCGCGGGCTGTCTCTTCCACACAGATCTGTGTTACCGTTCCTGTTATGGCTAGGGTGGTGACGCCGAGGGCACGAAGGGTGTCGGCAAGCGGCGTTCCATGAAAGGCACCGTAGCCGAACTTCTCTATAATAATATCCTCCGGCGAGGGCGTGAGTTCCTCGATGATATCTGTGCAGTCACGGCTGGCGTTGATGTCCGCGTAATGGCGTTGGTGTCCTTTCCAGCAGCACTTCGTGGGCGGCTTACATTGCGGAGACCACTCCCATAAGAGGTAGTAATGAGGACGCGAAAGAAATTTGGTGTACACAACGGGAAGCCTACGGCCTCTGAATGCCAGGATCAGCGCCTTTTGAGCGGCAGCTGTCCCTATCGCTGTAGGAACTTCCAGGGGTGCACCCTTTCTTACAAAGTCATTTTGCATATCCACGACGATCAGTGCCGAGGTTTTCCAGTCGGGAGAGCTCTTTTGTATGGTGGTCATTGCTTTAT
>DASVBA010000608.1:0-3810 GCA_036376095.1 Chryseolinea sp. | reverse complement strand
TTTTCAGACTCTTTTCAAGCGACTCAAATTGCTCCCTCGAAATGTCCTCGAATGGCGCCTGTCTGTAGTTTCCGTTGTCAAAGGGGAGTACACTAAGGCCATTGTAGGAGGCTTTGTTTTCCCACATCCACTCTCCTACTTGCTGCCACTCCTGATGCGGAATCGATACCGTGGCCGAAACGTTATTAGCATTGTATCCACGCCTGAATCCATTGCGAACCCATTCGAGGTTGAACTTTTTGATCCGGTTGAGAAGGTCCATAGCGCTTTCATTCCTCAGAATACTTCCGTCTGGCGCTTTTTGCGGAATGCAAACAATAGCTTGCCGGCCGTTCAACAAATCGTCTTCAAGCAGCTCAGGATGTTCCTCCAAGAGGTAACTGAAGATCGCTTCGTTTTTTCCGATGCGAACTCTCCTTAAATAATAATCATTATGCCAAGCATGAATCCCCGACGACGTACCCAATACCAGCGACGTCGTCCCCGAAGGTTTAATAGTGGTACACCGGGCTGCAAACTCAATATCAATTTTCGAGGAAACATTCATATTCATCCTTTTCGCAGCTTCCGCAGCTTCAAGCAAATCGAAATCTTCGATGCGCCGGCTTGCAATGCCCGTCATGCCAACACCGATCAATGCATCCTGCCTTGTAGTGGTTCTCCATTCATCGCGGAGATAATGGAAGTCGGTAAACCCCGCCTGAAGCGTTCCCAAAAATGCTGCTGCACGCGCACGATCATTCAGATCTTCCTGGCTGGAGATATCGGAAACATTTACCTCGCACAGGTTACAGAATTGAAATGGCCTCAACGCAATTTCGCAGCACGGGTTTGTTCCCCAATCTAGATTATTGGTGAAATAGAATCCTGGTTCCCCGCATCCCGACAATTCGATCTTCTTCCATAGTTCAAAGAATTCTTCCCGTGTTGTTTCAGTTCGTGAAAGCACTACGGAATTATTTGCCCGTCCACGTTGCTCATTGAGTTCCCACCAGTTGCCAAACTTACAAGTCAGCATCTCTTCGTCGTTGGCGGAAAACAATGAGATCATTGCTGATCTCCTTATTCCTCCAGCGAGCACTGCGTTGGCCAGGTGACACATGATGTCGTGACACTCAAGCGGCGTCAGTTTGTCGCCGTCTTTTTTTCTGTCCAGTAACGCCTGAACGTGTGAGATGCAAAGTTTAAGGGGCTCAGGTCCCGGTGCTTTACCGCCGGCCGTCACCAGCCTTGCTCCTTTTGGCCGGATGTCTGAAAAATCAAATTCAGGAAGAAAGGAAGCAGCTCCAAAATATGACTTCATCAAAACCTTGACGGCATCCGCCCACCCTTCAAGACTATCACTCACGAGGAACTTCTTCGTCTTCGTTGCTTTTTGTACGGCCGGCAGTTGCTCGACATGATGAAACTGCACAGAATATCCAACCCCAGTGCCACCTAACAACAAAAACATAGTTTCAGAAAACGCACGAATATCGTTGAGGGGAAGATAAGCGCAATTATAAATGCGGCTGTGATTTCTTTTGATCGCAGGCCCCGCAAACTGCATGGCCCTCATCGAAGGCAATACCTTCCGTTCATAGACAAATTGCATCCATCGACTGATATCCTCGGTTAACAAAGGATATTTTTCAACCATCATATCTTCATACCGTTTACATATTTCCGGCCATGATTCCCGCCGCCTAAGCTCAGGAATGTACCTTGCATACTTCATGTAGACGATTATGTCACTCAGAATTTGCTGATTCAACTCCATGGTTGCGCATCTGTTCCCGTCAATACCTCACCGACTGCTTTTGGAAACAGCACATTGTTTTCGATATGTATGTGCTGCATCAGGTCATTGTCGAATTCGTTTAACATTACATAGGTCATTTCGAAAGTAGGACACGCGTAAGTTGGAGGCGTGTAGTTTTCAGTAAGCGAGCGTATCGATTTTATCAGGTCACCTGCCCTTTCGTGTTCATGCTCCATAACACCAATAATGACCTTCAGGTGTGATTGTGCCGCCGTTACGTTCATATTTGCTTTTGCCTGGTCAACAATCTTCCGTATTGCCGGAAAAAGTATGCCCTCCTCTTTTGGCATATGCGCCATCAATTCCTCCGCCAGCGCATTGAAATCTTCTCTTATTGAAAAGAGAGCGGGAGTGTCGCTTCCGTGAACACTACACACTTTATCCAATAACACGCTGATTTGTGGAATTGAATTCCGTACATATTGGTGATGATGTTGGAGGATAAAGTCAATAAGCAACGACAAATCCCATAAATTGAAATTCATCCTGTTATCCAATCCCCGTGTCGCCCTGGCCTGCATGATTTCCTGCCATACCTCGTCGGCATCTACTCCTGATTTTTGGCATACTTCCCGGAATGGCTTTTTTCCACCACAGCAAAAATCCAGTTTGTACTTTGTAAGGATCTCCAATGCCCCCGGAAATGTAAGTGCAACATCCGCCATCGAAACCTTTGTCATGTCAATGTGCTCATCTATGAGTGTCATACTATTATTGATTTAATTAATGATCATCAAAGTTAACCTCATAGGAATCTTTGACTTATGATCACAGTCATAAGAAGCTATCATCATGGGAAATACCTTGTGGTCCATATCAATTTCCTATGAAACAGAAAAAAGGTTTTATTCAATTTCTCATGAATCCCAGGAAATGGTGGATTCCATTGACGATCATTTTTTTGATCAGCATTACCGGGGTTGGCATAATTGGCTTCGAGACCTATCACGAAGCGCCTCCTATACCCGACTTTGTAAATGAGAATGGAGACATGGTCTTTAGCGAAAAAGAAATCCTCGACGGACAAGCCGTTTTTCAGCGACTGGCTCTGATGGACTACGGCAGTATGTTTGGCGATGGTGCCAATCGTGGACCAGACTTCACCGCGCAAGCACTTCATGAAATAACAACCTATCTCAACGACTATTATGGAAATCAACCAGACCTTTCCAAGATGGCTTACCTGGGTGTTCGTGAACAAGTAAAAAGGGAACTTCGGGAAAATAAATACGAAAGGCTTTCAAACCGGGTCAGGCTTACTGCCTCACAGGAATATGCGTGCAGCCGGCTTGTTGACTTTTATTATAACTACTTTAAGAGCGGATCAGAACAGCAGTCGCTCAATTCAGAATATCTGGGAGACCGCGAAGAAATTAGAAAGTTATCGGCGTTTTTCTTTTGGGGTGCCTGGGTTTGTAGTGCCGAAAGACCTGGAAAAAAATATAGCTACACGCACAACTGGCCGTATGACCCCAATGCCGGAAATGTACCAGGAGCTCCCGTTGTTTTCTGGACGATCGTTGGTTCCCTGGGACTGGTGCTGGGACTCGGTATCGTTTTGTTCTATCACGGAAGACTGGAAAAACTGAGTGACCGCACCTTTCTGGACAACTCAACTTCACTCATGACTCTTAATGCCGTTGAAAAATTCAGACCCACACCAGCGCAACGAGCGACGTTCAAATTTTTTTATGCGGCCATCTTTGTGTTACTGTTTCAGGTACTGGCAGGAATACTTACCGTTCATGACTTCATAAATTTCACCAACTTCTTCGGATACGATCTCAGGAATCTCTTTCCGATCACGATCACCAGAGGGTGGCATGTTCAACTCTCGTTGTTATGGATATCGGCATGCTGGATCGGTTCGTCTCTTTTTGTTACTCCCTTTTTAGCCAAAGAACCTGCCCGCTACAAGACTTACATCAACATTCTTTTTTGGCTGGTGTTCGTTCTCGTCGCAGGTTCTATCGTTGGAATTTACATCGGTCCGATGGGGTTGGTTGACA
>DASVBA010000731.1:0-8585 GCA_036376095.1 Chryseolinea sp. | reverse complement strand
TTAACCGGATATGTAGTGAAGCGGAAAAGGCGGTCCGTGCAGGAAAGAAGATATTGATCCTTTCAGATCGAAGGATCAGTTCAGAGTTCGCTCCAATTCCATCGCTTCTTTCGGTTGGCGCCGTTCATCAATATCTGGTAGAGAAAAGAATAAGAACTCAGGCAGGTCTCGTTGTTGAGGCTGGTGATGCATGGGAAGTGCATCACTTTGCAACAATAATCGGATATGGTGCCAGTGCTGTCAATCCGTACCTGGCACTGGAGACCATTCACTTCATGAATAAGGAGGGAATGTTCTACAAGCCTATAGCTGATGAAGAAACGTTCGCCAACTATCAAAAGGCAATTGGAAATGGCCTTTTGAAGGTGATGTCTAAAATGGGCATTAGTACGCTTCAGTCTTATCAATCATCTCAGATCTTTGAAGCTCTTGGTATTGGAAGTGATGTCGTTGAAAAATGTTTCCGTGGCACGATCAGCCGCGTGGAAGGATTATCCTTCGACGATATTGCGAAAGAAGTGATTGTCCGACATGAGCTCGCATTTGAAAACGAAAGTAAAGAGCTTCCGGTTGGCGGAATATACCAGTGGAAGCGCAGAGGGGAGAAACATTTATTTAGTCCTGAGGTAATTCACTTACTTCAGCACTCGACAAAGACGAAGAACTACGAAGCATTCAAGAAATATGCGCAGAAGATCAACGAGCAAGGTGACAATGCGCTGACGTTCAGAGGTCTTTTTGAATTCAAGAAAAGAAACCAGATACCGTTGAGCGAAGTGGAGCCGGCTGAAGAGATATTCAAAAGGTTTGCAACTGGCGCAATGTCTTTTGGATCGATATCGCACGAAGCTCATTCTACCCTTGCCATTGCAATGAACAGAATTGGAGGAAAGAGCAACAGTGGCGAAGGAGGCGAAGATGAAATCAGGTTTGAAAAGAAGGAGAATGGCGACTGGGAGCGTTCTGCGATCAAGCAGGTTGCTTCCGGAAGGTTTGGGGTTACAAGTTATTATCTCTCCAATGCCGACGAGCTCCAAATTAAGATGGCACAGGGAGCTAAGCCGGGAGAAGGTGGTCAGCTACCTGGCCATAAAGTAGATGAATGGATCGGTCGTGTGCGTCATTCCACGCCTGGCGTTGGATTGATTTCTCCGCCACCTCACCATGATATTTATTCTATCGAGGATCTGGCACAATTGATCTATGATCTTAAGAACGCGAATCGTCAGGCGCGAATCAACGTGAAGCTGGTCTCTCAGGCGGGTGTAGGAACGGTTGCTGCCGGAGTGGCGAAGGCAAAGGCCGACGCAATTCTTATTTCGGGTGCCGATGGCGGTACTGGTGCATCTCCGATAAGTTCACTGCGCCATGCAGGCTTACCGTGGGAGCTTGGACTTGCAGAAGCACATCAAACGCTTGTTAAGAATAATCTCAGGAGTCGGGTCGTTCTTCAGACAGACGGACAGATCCGAACCGGACGAGATATTGCTATTGCAGCGCTGCTGGGCGCCGAAGAGTGGGGAGTAGCAACGGCGGCCCTGGTGGTCGAGGGCTGTATTATGATGCGAAAGTGTCACCTAAATACCTGCCCGGTTGGCATTGCTACGCAAGACCCGGAACTGCGGAAGCTGTTTACGGGCGATCCCGATCATGTGGTCACGTTCTTTACCTTCCTGGCAGAAAATTTACGCGAGGTAATGGCCGAGCTTGGATTCCGGACAGTGAACGAAATGGTGGGCCGCGCCGACCTGCTTCGAGTGCGCCAGGATGTCGATCACTGGAAGATCAAAAAGATGGATCTCTCACCTATTCTGCAAAGAGAGCCAACACGTGAACATATCGGTTTGTACAAACAAATCGACCAGGATTTTGAGCTCGAGAAAGTTCTGGATTGGAAACTGGTGGAAGCGGCACGAACTGCTTTGGACGATGGTGAGCCGGTGCGCGAAAAGTTTATTATTAGAAACACAGATCGCACAACGGGTGCTCTATTGTCAAACGAAATATCGAAAAAATATAAGGGTAAAGGCCTTCCTGAAGATACAATTCAATTCCAATTCAAGGGATCCGCTGGTCAGAGCTTTGCTGCTTTTGTTGCTCCGGGTGTGACCTTTGAACTTGAAGGGGAAGCGAACGACTATTTCGGAAAAGGTTTGTCCGGCGGAAAACTGATCGTTTATCCTGATAAGGAGGCTACATTCAAACCAGAAGATAATATTATCATCGGCAATGTTGCCTTTTATGGAGCCACTTCGGGCGAAGCTTACATTCGCGGCCAGGCGGGAGAGCGGTTCTGTGTTAGAAACTCAGGGGTCAACGCCGTTGTCGAAGGTGTCGGAGATCATGCCTGTGAGTACATGACCGGAGGACGCGTGGTGATACTCGGTAAAACCGGGCGGAACTTCGCTGCCGGAATGAGCGGAGGTATTGCGTATGTGTTTGATCCTGAACATTCGCTTGAAAGGTTATGCAACAAAGATATGGTCGATGTTGAGGCGATGGAAATCGAGGACAAGGCCGAAATAAAAGCCATGATCGAGAAGCACTTTAAGTTCACGGGTAGCGATCCTGCTGAATGGATTCTGGGAAAATGGGAGGAAGCATCTGAATTGTTTGTAAAAGTGATGCCTAAGGATTACAAGGCTGTACTTCAGAAAGCTAAGGCCGCCAAAAGTGCTGTAAAAGCCAAAGCCGCAACTGTAAAATAGTTTAGAACAGGAATTAACAAAGAATGGGACAGATAGATGGATTTATGAAGTTCGATCGCGAGATGCCGAAATCGCGCGACATAAAGGAACGAATTAAGGATAACAATGAAGTATATACGCCGCTCGACAAGGAGAAGGTAAAGCAGCAGGCATCGCGTTGCATGGATTGTGGTGTGCCTTTCTGTCACCATGGTTGTCCTCTTGGCAATAACATACCCGATTTTAATGATGCAGTTTATCAGGGTAAGTGGGGAGATGCGATAAAGATCCTGACAAGCACAAACAATTTTCCAGAGTTTACGGGAAGGATCTGCCCCGCGCCATGTGAGGCGAGTTGCGTGCTGAGCATCAACAACAAGCCGGTCACCATTGAGTACATTGAAAAGACCATTGCAGAACAGGCCTTTGAAAAAGGGTACATCAAACCTAATCCGCCGAAGACACGGACGGGCAAACGTATTGCCGTCATCGGTTCCGGACCGGCAGGGTTAGCCGCCGCTGCACAGCTGAATAAGGCCGGCCATTGGGTCACCGTTTTCGAACGAAGCGACCGGATCGGTGGCCTTTTGCGCTATGGTATTCCGGATTTTAAATTGGAGAAACACGTCGTCGACCGGAGGATTAGATTGATGGAGCAGGAAGGAATTATTTTTCGAACCAATGCCCATGTCGGTGTGAATATCAGCGCCAAACATTTGAAAGAAGAGTTTGATGCTGTTATCATGTGTGGAGGTGCCTCCGCTCCGAGAGATCTGCCGATTCCTGGAAGACAGTTGAAGGGAGTTCATTATGCTATGGATTTCTTGCCACAGCAGAACAAGCGAGTTGCCGGCGATCGCATCTTCTCCGGCGAGATCCTCGCCACTGATAAGAATGTTCTGGTCATCGGAGGTGGTGATACCGGATCCGACTGCGTAGGAACGTCAAACCGGCAGATGGCGAAATCAGTAACTCAAATAGAATTGTTGTCCAAACCGCCGCTTAACAGAAGTGACGATAATCCGTGGCCGTTGTGGCCGATGATCCTCATGACGTCGTCTTCGCATGAAGAAGGCGTGAATCGGCAGTGGTCAATTCTTACCAAGGAGTTCCTCGGAGATAATATGGGCCGGCTTACAGGCCTAAAGATCGTTGATATAAAATGGGGCGTCAACGAAAAAGGCAAGATGGGCTTCGAGGAAATAGCAGGATCAGAGCGAGTAATTCCGTGTGATCTGGCGCTGCTTGCGATAGGATTCGTGGGAGCTGAAAAGAGCGGAATGGTAGAGGAGCTCAAACTTGACCTGGATGATCGTGGAAATATCAAGACACAGAATTATATGACGACGCAAGAAGGAATTTTTGCGGCCGGTGATATCAGAAGAGGGCAGTCTCTTGTTGTATGGGCGATTTCGGAAGGACGGGAAGCAGCCCGCGCGATTGACACGTGGCTGATGGGAAGTTCTACACTCGAAGCAAAGGACGAATCGTTCGTTCATCTGCCGGAAGAAGCATAATTGGACGATCATATCTTTATAAACCTTTCCGTATAGGCGGAGAGGTTTTTTTATTTAGGCTATCCACCACCTACTTAGTGGAACGGTAGCAATTAATTTCTCCAACCAAGAATTACTTTCTAATTTTGTGGAATTAAACTAATACGATGTCAACAAAGGTGATAAAAGTGGGTACAGTACAGATGTCGTGTACAAAAAATCCGCTCGAAAATTTGAATAAAGCGATAGAAAGAATACGCGAAGCAGCGGCGAGAGGAGCACAAGTCATTTGCCTTCAGGAGTTGTTTACCTCTTTGTATTTCTGCGACGTCGAGGATTACGAACACTTTAAGCTCGCCGAGCCGATACCTGGACCGTCGACTGAAAGGCTTTCCCGTATTGCTAAAGAGTTGGGTGTGGTAATCATTGCATCACTTTTTGAAAAAAGAACCGAAGGCATCTATCATAACACGACCGCGGTGCTGGACGCGGATGGTGCGTACCTTGGCAAGTACCGGAAGATGCACATTCCCGACGACCCTTCGTATTATGAAAAATTTTACTTTACGCCTGGCGACCTTGGATACAAGATCTTTAAGACAAAGTTCGCAACGATCGGGGTCTTGATCTGTTGGGATCAATGGTATCCGGAAGGAGCGCGGATAACTTCGTTAATGGGCGCAGAGATCCTGTTCTACCCCACTGCAATTGGCTGGGCCACATCTCAAGACGAATTAACAAATGCAGAACAATTTAACGCATGGCAGACGATTCAGCGTAGTCATGCGGTTGCCAATGGTGTTCATGTAGTAAGTGTAAACAGAGTGGGATTTGAACAGAATGGAGCCATGAAATTTTGGGGCGGGTCCTTCGTATCCAACCCCTTTGGACGAATACTTCATCAAGCACCACATGACAAGGAAGAAGTCCACGTTCAGGAGCTTGATCTGAAACTTACAGACCGGTACCGAACGCATTGGCCCTTTATGAGAGACAGAAGAATTGATTCATACCAGCCAATCACCAAACGATTTATTGACGAAGAGATTTAACTGAGAGCATTGAAGTAAATCAGAAAGTCAGAGACGAATATGTTGAAAACTGTATTAGGGACATTGGCCTAATGCCGTTTAAAACCCAGGAACGAATAAATGACAAATAAGAATTTTCCGGATTTCCACACCATAGGGCTTCCGGACTCTAAGACCCCGAAGGAACTCGGTTACTATTTTCCTGCAGAGTTTGCACCACACGCAGCGACCTGGCTCAGCTGGCCGCATAAAGAGGCATCGTGGCCAGGAAAGATCTCGACGGTTTATCCTGTCTATGCTGAGTTCATAAAACTTATAGCTGAGGGCGAGAAAGTCAATATCAATGTAATGGATGAAGCGATGAAAGAGAAGGCTATTGCCCACATCGAAAGGGCTGGCTCGGATCTAAGCAACGTCGAATTTTTCCTTCATCCCACAAATGATGCGTGGTGTCGCGACCATGGTCCCGCATTTCTGATCAATCCCAATGCGGAACAGAAGAAAATAATCGTTGATTGGGGGTACAACGCCTGGGGTAACAAATATCCTCCCTTTGATCTTGACGATGTTATTCCGACGTTGATAGCAAAACATTACAACCTTCCGGTAGTCTATCCATCTATTGTAATGGAAGGCGGATCTGTTGACTTCAACGGCAAAGGCACAGTGTTGACGACAACTTCGTGTCTGCTCAATCCTAACCGTAATCCGGAGCTCAGTCAAAAGGAAATTGAAGAATACCTTTATAACTTTTATGGTGTGACTAACATTCTGTGGCTGGATGACGGCATAGTCGGGGATGATACTGATGGTCACATCGACGATCTCACACGTTTTGTAAATGAAGACACGGTCGTCACTGTCGTTGAGACTGATCGTCAGGATGAAAATTATGTTACGCTACGGGACAATTTGAGAAAACTGAACTCGGTGCGGCTGGAGAATAAGAAACAGCTTAATATCGTGGAGATACCGATGCCGCTGGGTATCGTATATGAGGGCATGCGTCTCCCGGCGTCATATGCGAACTTTTACATCGCTAACAAATACGTGATTGTGCCAACATTCCGGGATAAGAATGACGACAAGGCATTGAGTATACTTCAGGGATGTTTCCCGGACCGAAAAGTGGTAGGCCTTGACTCAGTAGACATCATTTGGGGCTTAGGATCGTTCCACTGTCTCAGTCAACAGGAGCCTGCTGTTTAAAATTTGTACGGTCCCGAAGGAGTAATGCACTCGTTCAGGGGTTCATCAAAACCCATGATGTCATCGATAGGATCGACGGGGTCAAAGAGGCATATTCCGACACGCTTACAATCGGCTCTTGTCGTGGTAAGGAATTTATCGTAGTATCCTTTCCCATAGCCCACCCGGTGTCCTCTTCTGTCGAAGATCAGCATGGGAACCAGCACCATGTCAATCGTTAGAGGGTCGGTTATTTTCCCTTCTTGTGGTTCGGGGATACCCCAACTGTTGTTCTTCAGCACAGTCGAGGTTTCAAGAAAAATGCTTTCCAGCAGATGAGTAGTTTCATTTACACGGGGAAGCGATAAACGAACTTCGGGATAGCGTTCTTTTATCTGATCTAAGATCATCAGTGTGTCAGGCTCCTTATTCTTCTGGATGGGAAGGAAGCAGTGAAGGATATTTACTTCTGAGAGATCGACACTTTTGAAGAATACCCGGCAGAGTGCGCTGTTTAGCTCCAGATATTGGGTATCGGATAACGAGTGACGTTTTTGTATATACACTTTTCGCAGCTCTTCTTTGGTCATAGCGACGATAGATTGCGTTTATACTCAACTCCGGTAAGACAAAACATGAAACCGAAAATCAAACGGGTCAAAACATTCAATAAGACGTTGGAGGAACTGTGGATCCCGCTGATAGAAGGCGAGGAAGTTCTCTGTTCTTTCCTGTAAAGATCCATTGGGAAAAAGGGCATCTTTTACGGCTTCGATCTGGCGAAGTTTGTCGGCATGAAGTCGTTTCTCCGCCCGCAGAAATTTTCGTTCGATTTTTTCAAGGCTATTGAGACCACGTTTTCCTTCAGCACCTACGAACGGCGCCAGCGTAGGGTCGATTGATTCCGCCCGCTCCCGCAGCAACTCAAATAATTTGGAGAGTTCCGCCCTTTCGTGACCAACGGTAAGATCTCGCGGCGAATGTTTCAGGACCCAATGATTAAAGAGAAAATTTTTTTCTTCAAAGATTTCTACAAAATCCAATCCGGTCTTGGCCAGTTTTCGGCTCACCTCATGGTCGACGATCATCCCAAAGTTACGAGGCATGATGATAGGAAACGGGATGGAGACCTGATCGAACACGCCTTTTAATTGAAGCCAATAAATGACCTCAGCTGGTCCACCCACATACGCGAGGTTGGGAAGGATCATCTCCTGATATAATGGCCGAAGAATTACATTCGGGCTAAACTTTTCCGGTTCTTCAGTTATCAGTTTTTCAATTTCTGATTCCGTGAAGGAAAGTTTAGAGTCCAGAATGCTATACTTTCCATCAGTCTTTTCAATCCTGCTTCTTATCCCATCGGCTAAATAGAAGAAGTTTATATCGCGACAAAATATCTGAGTTTTATAGCCCAATTCCTCCAGAGATGAATTTGTCGTGTCGACAACCTTTTTATTGGACCCGGCGAGCACATCCTGGCCAATTACTTTGGAAAATTGAATTTTCAGGTCGCGGTCATCGGCGTCTAGAACAATTAGGCCATGCACCCCAAACAAAGCGTTAACATAATGTCTTACTGCGCCGCTTAGTGTTTTATGTTTAGCGTAGGCCTCTCGAAAGATGGTGGTTTCACCAGGCACCTCATTTGCAAGAGCGCTTAGTCCATTCGTTAGAAATCTCCCTACTGCCCCCGATTGATTCGTCTCCCAAACGTATTTCTTTCCATAAAGCTTGAAATATTTGATCTCGTCGTAATCATGATCTTCGGAAGCCATCCAATAGACAGGCACGAAATTACAATCAGGATAACGCTCCTTCAGTCGCGCGCAAGTATTGATAACGGTTACGATCTTAAAAATGAAATACAACGGGCCGGTGAAGATGTTCAGTTGATGCCCTGTAGTTACCGTAAAAGTTTTGCGATCTTCGAGGCGGGCGATGTTCTTTTCTACTTCCGGGGAAAACGAAATAGTCTCGTATTGTTTTCTTAAGGTCTTGACGAGCACGTTTCGGCGGTTGTCGGAGAAGCTGGCAGCTTTCTCTACGATCTGGTCGCCAAAATTCTCAATTGCCGGGAACCTGTGATAAAAAGGTGAAAGAGTATTTTTTTGCTGTAAGTAGTCTATAAAAAAAGGGCTGAACGCCTGCGTTTCCGCCAATGAAACTTTGTTAAGCTGCAT
>DASVBA010000723.1:0-3265 GCA_036376095.1 Chryseolinea sp. | reverse complement strand
GATGGGTATCAGAGGATCTGATACTCATTCACTCATGTTTACCGACGTAAAGGTTCCAAAAGCCAACCGGATCGGTGACGATGGATTTGGATTCAGCTTCGCGATGACAACATTGAACGGAGGCAGGATCGGGATTGCTGCGCAGGCGTTGGGGATTTCTTCCGGCGCGTATGAGCTTGCGCTAAAATATTCGAAGGAAAGAAAAGCGTTTGGGAAGTTTCTCTCCGATCACCAGGCGATCCAATTCAAACTTGCTGAGATGGCAACAAAAATTGATGCCGCAAGGTTGTTAGTTCACCAAGCTGCCTGGTTAAAGGATCAGAAAAAAGATTTTGTGAAGGCAGCAGCGATGGCAAAATTGTATGCATCTCAGATAGCACAAGAGGTGACGACCGAAGCGGTGCAAATTCACGGAGGTTACGGCTACGTCAAAGAGTACCACGTAGAACGATTGATGCGCGACGCTAAGATCACGCAGATCTATGAGGGGACTACCGAAATACAGAAGCTTGTGATCTCGAGGGAGGTGTTGAAGTAAATTCGAAGGCTTTACAGGTAAGAGTATTCCCCAAATTCACTCTTAATGGTAACCTGTTTTTTATTTGCCTTGTTCACTCTCCCTATTATCCTTGAATCGATATTGAAGTGGGCGGCAATTTCCATAACACGTGCTGCATATTTTTCATCAAGGTAGATTTCCATCCGGTGGCCCATGTTAAATACCTTGTACATTTCTTTCCAGTCAGTTCCGCTTTCTTGGTGAATCACACGAAACAAAGGGGGTACAGGAAAAAGATTATCCTTTACGACTTCCAACTCATTGCTTAAGAAGTGCAACACTTTCGTCTGAGCGCCGCCGCTGCAATGAACCATTCCATCAACATTGCCACGCATTTCTTTCAGCAGTTCGATAATCACCGGGGCATAGGTTCTTGTAGGTGAGAGAACAAGCTTGCCTAGCGTGACGGGTGAACCTTCAGGCATATCGGTCACACGATAACGGCCGGTATACACTAGTTCATCCGGCACCTCTGGATCGAAGGATTCAGGATACTTTGAAGCATAACTTTTATTGAATACATCGTGACGCGCCGATGTCAATCCGTTGCTTCCCATGCCTCCGTTATAGGAGTCCTCATAAGTTGATTGTCCATAGGATGATAATCCGACAATCACATTTCCCGCTCTGATCTTTCCGTTGTCAATAACGTCTTTTCGCTTCATGCGACTCACAACAGTGCTGTCCACAACAACGGTTCGCACAAGGTCCCCCAGATCCGCCGTTTCTCCGCCTGTGCTCGTTATCCCAAGGCCGTGTTTTCTTAGCATTTCCAGAACCTCTTCCGTTCCTTCGATGATCGTTGAAATGACTTCACCAGGAATATAGTTTTTATTCCTGCCTATTGTAGAGGACAATAAGATATTGTTGGTTGCGCCGACGCACAACAGATCATCGACATTCATTATGATGGCGTCCTGGGCAATACCCTTCCACACGGACAGGTCCCCTGTTTCTTTCCAGTAGATGTATGCAAGAGAAGACTTTGTTCCCGCGCCGTCGGCATGCATGACTATACAATGATCCGGATCGTTGCCAAGGTAGTCGGGCACAACCTTGCAAAACGCTGAAGGATACAGACCTTTGTCAAGCTTTTTTATTGCCTGATGAACGTCTTCTTTTGATGCGGACACTCCGCGTTGCGTATATCGATCAGCCATAGTTCAGTTTACAGGGCAAAGGTGCGAAATAATTCAAAAGTATTTTACTGGTTGTCGATCGCTATCTTCTTAAACATCTCCCAAATGACAATACCGAGACAGACAGACACGTTTAACGAATGCTTCGTTCCAACTTGAGGAATTTCGAGCGCAACATCTCCCTCCGCGACAATTTCATCGCTTACGCCATTAACTTCATTACCGAAAACCAGGCAGTACGAATCGGCAGATGAGACATTAAATGTGTGAAGTGGAATACTTTCTGAAGTCTGCTCGACAATGATGATTTTATACCCCTGTGATTTGAGTTTTCGGATTGCGTCAACCGGATGTTCGCTATATTCCCAAGCGACCGAATCTGTGGCGCCAAGGGCAGTTTTTTGGATTTCCCGATGAGGAGGCGTACCGGTAATACCACCCAGGACAATCTTTTCAACCCGGAACGCATCGGCCGTTCGGAACGCGGACCCAACATTATGAAGGCTTCGTATATTATCCAGAACAACGCAAACAGGGATTTTTTTTGCCTCGCGGAATTCGGAGACAGAAATCCGGTCCAGCTCGTCTAATTTTAACTTCTTCATTCTGGTGTGAAATTAATCCAATGATGTGTGAATATGAGATTAATTTCGATCTCTGTGCGTTCATCAAGGAAAAACGATCTTTCGTTTGACGGACCAGGCTGTGTGGAGTGCGGGTATTTCAGGATCGTTCACTAAATCGTTTGTTGCTTTATGAAGATCAGTGCTGTTTTCATCCTGACGCTGGCATCCCTTTCGGTCACAGGACAAGATCCATGGAAGAATATTTATCGTGAAAGTGCATGGGCCGAACGCGACACGTGGCAACGAGCCGATGAGATCATCAAACTCCTGAAAATTAAACCAGGAAGTCACGTGGCTGATGTCGGCTGCCATGAAGGATACATGACAGTAAAGTTGTCGCGCGAAGTAAATGGAAGCGGAAAGGTCTATGCCGTCGATGTAGATCAGAGCAAACTTGATCTGCTGAAGAAACATCTTTCCGAAAGAAAAATAGAAAATGTGAATCTCATTAAAGGCGACTATGACAATCCGAAACTACCGGCTAATTCGCTCGACGCGGCGGTTATCCTCGATACCTATCACGAAATGGATGATCATGATAAGATACTGGAACATATCAGGACAGCACTAAAATATGGTGGAAGGCTTATACTTTGTGAGCCCATTGCTGAGTCCCGGAAAAAACTAACACGCGCAGAACAGGAAAAGAAACATGAGCTTGGTATGAACTACGCTTTAGAGGATTTGAAAAAGGCCGGGTTCGAGATTATTGTGCAAAAGGATCCGTTTGTTGACCGCAACAAAGTGAAAGGAGACATGATGTGGATCATCGTTGCCCAAAAAAAATGATTTCAAAATTTTTAAGTTATTCGTTGCGCCAGCCTGAATTCTGAGGGCTAAATTCTAAATTGCCGATTATGGCAACCGTGACTAGTCCATCAGAAACACCGTTAATGAAACAGTATAACGTGATCAAGGCCAGATATCCTGGAGCGCTGTTA
>DASVBA010000701.1:0-9356 GCA_036376095.1 Chryseolinea sp. | reverse complement strand
TCTTGTCGTTAGTGCAATGCTATGGCCCACGGTGTCGAGACTTTTCTTAAGTGCAATTTTCATTGGTGCATCTGCGTTTAACCTTGTCAACTCTTTTGTGAACCCATCTTCTTACCTGGAACTTGGCGAGTTTGCAGAAGCTGAATTGTATCGGTCGTTTATTCTGGGGCCATTCAGTTCGAATGTTACCTTGTTTGTTTCAACAATCGCTATTTGCCAGTTGTTTATCGGCGTCTTCATTTCATACAGAGGCAAATTAATGAGAGTCGCGATGGCCGGAGGAATAATATTTCTGATCGGTATCTCGCCACTGGACTATGGTGCTGCATTTCCTGCTCCGATGATCATGGCAATGGCTCTTGGTATTCTGTTTTTTCGGCATATTCAGTATAGCATTTTCGAGATCATTTTTCCAGATAAAAATTATTCTAAAGAGACGTCGTGAGTATGAGTGTAACGGTATGCAGGTGGCTAGTCTAATGAAAGCTCATCCAACGACATGACATCCGTCATACTTTATTTAGTCGTCCGAATTTAATTTGCTTCAAATAAAAATCGTATGAGAACTGGTAAAGCCTTATTAGGTGTTTTGGCCGGTATCGCGGCTGGAACCATAATTGGAATGTTATTGGCGCCTGACAAAGGTGATCGGTTGAGAAAGAACATCTCTAAAAAGAGTGAAGACCTTGCCGATGCGATCAACGAAAAGATCGACGAGAAATTCGACGAGCTTCTTAATAGAATGTCCGTGAAAGTGAAGAAAGGCAAAGGGGAACAATCTTCAGCAGATGCAGCGGAGGTCTGATGGCATGAATTTGCTGTGCATGGTAATCAAAAGGTAACGTCGCGGGACTTAGATTTCGAACTGTGCGTCACTTGAGGGTTATGCGTTTTAGCCTCGCAACTGAACCCATCCCGCAAAAATTGATAGCTTTTTTTGTTTAGGTAGGCGCTTTGGAATTTTTACGAGGAGAAAACCGAAAGCCGTGGAAGCTGACTTCACGAGGTTGTTGTTGGGTAAGGACCTGAGGAAACTCAAGCACAGCAGCAAAGTGATTGAGGCAGTTAACGATCAGAAAAGTTTTGACGAATTGTTTAGACTGGTTTTCTATCAGGATCGCCCTCTTGCAATGCGGGCTGCGGACGCGGTGGAGAAAGTCACTGCCAACAATCCAAGCTACCTGAAACCCCATAAAGCTCAACTGCTCAGCGCTCTAAAACATGCGGAACACAAGGAGCTGAAATGGCACATTGCTCAGCTTATTGCAAGGATCGACCTTGACAAAAAAGAACTTACAGAAGTAATGCAAATCCTTACCTGCTGGGCCCGTAACAAAAATGAAAGTAAACTAGTACGCGTCAATTCACTTCAGGGATTGTTTGACATTGCGCAAGCTCACCACGAATGGAAAAACAACGTCTTGGAAACATTGGCCCATATGCAGCATGAGAGAGTTCCTTCGATCCAGGCCAGGATACGCAAACTTAAAAAGGCGAAGTGATGCTTTTGAATGGGCACTCTACATTTCATTTCTAAGTCCGCGTTTAGGATTTCTCTTCAAGCTGGAATTTGATGCCAATGGTGAACAGGCTCTCAATTCCCGATTTTCCCGGTAAAGGCCTTGATGCCGGGATCAGGAGCTTTGCGAAGGAAGTGTAATCCTAAATACCGTTCGATTTGGAGATGGCGCTTCAATTTCCATTTTTCCGTGCGAACGCTCCAGGAGCTGCAGGCAAAACTGCAACCCGACACCAAGGCCCTTTTCGCCGAGAGTACCACGCTCA
The DNA here is from genome assembly GCA_036376095.1 of Chryseolinea sp. Classification (GTDB taxonomy): domain Bacteria; phylum Bacteroidota; class Bacteroidia; order Cytophagales; family Cyclobacteriaceae; genus Chryseolinea. The sequence continues at coordinate 7,571 of DASVBA010000701.1, read as the reverse complement.
GAAGTATATCTTCTAGTTAGAATGTCGTTAATCGTTGCAGGACTTATTGCCGAACCTGAATTCGCCACTTCAACGATGCATTCACTTTGAGTCTGTTTTGCCTCAAGAGCGATTTTGCCTCCGACCGGTGTGAATTTAATTGCGTTGGAGATTAGATTTCGAAGAAGGATCGAGTATACCTCAGGATCACCAAGAGGCGGATATTCGAGCTTGATCATCGCTCGAACCGTCTGCTTTTTTTCCTCTAGTAAGCTGCCGTACAGGCTTAGGATGTTATCAATAATTGCCTGCAGTTCCACAGCCTGGTGGGCAGGCTTCTGTTCAGAAAAGTTCATTCGCGTCCATTCCAATGTCGTGTCCAGAAATTCTGTCAGTTGGAAGACCTGCCTGGTTAATTTTGCGAAGATGACGTTCTTTTCGGATTCGCTGAGTGCGTTGCTTGTCAAAAGTTGCAGCGCAGAATGAAGACTCACCAGAGGAGCTCTTAGGTCATGACTAAGAATGGAAAGGGTACGGTCCTTGTTTTCATTTAGTAATTCCAGCTTTCGCTCGCGCTGGATCTCATCGTCGATGTTGACAAAGGCCACGATATTGATGGATCCAAACAACGAGGCTTTCACTTCAAACCATTTCTCTCCTTGAAATTTGGTTTTTATTTTTGCCTGTTTGGTAACGAAATCTATATTCCTGGCTTTTGCTTCTTTTACCAGATCGTTCCATTCTGAAATGACGGAATTCCTGTATTTGAAATCGGGATATGCATTGGCGAACCATGCGCTGATCGTCGGGATATCCTCACAAGTATAGCCGATCTCCTCGAGGAAATTCTTGTTGACAAATATATTGTGCTGCTCACCATTGCGATACTCCGAGACAAGCAGGGGATAGGGAAGGAAGTTCAGCGCTTTCACAAGGCTTGCGTTATCTATCCCCATTATTGCTGAAATCATTTTCATGAAACAAGTTTGAGATTTCAAAGTCGTTGGTTCAAGGCTTATTCACGATGACGGTGATCAGATCGTCGCCTGACTTTTAGCGGTACGTTGTGGTGGATTAGCTGATTTGGCTTTTGGTCGCCTGGTGAACCGTGTAACATTTCGCTTGAGAACTTTATGATTAAGGAATTTCAGACAATTTGAAATCTGACGGAGAAAGGATCATGCGCTCCGGGAGGACGAATGTTCGGAAACGATTTCTTATATCATTTTTTTTCTTTTTTTCCTATGCCGAAAGTCACCTTGCACTTCCGGGGGAAAAGTTAGTTTGCGGCTACCTGATTGCGCGATAACGGGACCAGCCACGCATTGTCAATATTCTTCAAGGTTCGTTGTAGATTATTTGCCGTGTTGCCTGGCGTTGGAACACGTTTAGATTCCATGATCACCGTGTAATAACGTTTGTGATCCGGAGGAAAATAATACGCGTCGGCAGGCGTTTATCTACAAATCCTGGTAATTTCGAACAAATGGTCAAAAATGGGGTGATCATCGGCTTGTGTTTTATCCTGGCATTGGAAGCGTTATTTCCGAATGTTAACCTGGCCGAGTTATCGCATTTGGGGGAACTATGGTCTCATTTCCAGAAGCACAGGGTTGAGTCTCCGGACATGGCTTTCTCGGAGTTTATAAGGCTGCACTATGAGGACTCCGAACATTTTGACTCTGCCCCCAAAGATCATCAAGGCCTCCCGTTTTCAAAGAGGCAACATCAGAGAGTGCCGACTTTGCAGCTAGCCTGTGAGGTTGTTCTTATTGCTACTCAAAGGCCCTATATCGTTCTAAGGAAGATCGAAGGTGTGACCGATTGCATAACTTTTGCGAACGGTGTGACCTCTCAAATCTGGCAACCGCCTAAAGCATAATCTTTGCCCTTGTTTTCACTCACAATTGACTGATCCGTCTAAACAAGGAAGGATCAACACTATTCCACAATTACAAACAGAAATTAGTTTATGAAAGCCATGAGTTTTTTCATGCCTTTTGTGCTGTTCATTTCAGCCAATTGGCTTATTGATTTCGATCAAGCTACGCAACAAGCCAAAGAAAAGAATCAGCTGATCTTGCTGAATTTCTCCGGCTCCGACTGGTGCGCACCGTGTATTAAAATGAAAAAGGAAATCTTCGAAACGCAGGAGTTTAAGGATTTCGCTGATAACAATCTTATCCTGGTTAGGGCGGATTTCCCCAGGCAAAAGAAGAATCAATTGGATGCGAAGCAAAAGCAGCATAACGAAAAGCTCGCTGAGCAGTTTAATCCCAATGGAAAATTTCCTTTTACGCTGTTGCTCGATGCCAATGGTAAGGTGATCCATGAGTGGGATGGGTATTCCAACATGACTGCGGAAGATTTTATTAATGATATCCGCGCCAAAGCTCATGGAAAATAACGTGATATCAGAAGCGAGTGTTTATAAGCGAACGTGTAAGCTAATGGGAAACATGTTCAGCTTTTCTATTGTCCATGATGATGAGGAATGGGCCAGCCATTGCATCGATCTGGCGGTTGCTGAGATCAAAAGGATCGAAGCATTATTGACAACATTCAGCCACGACAGCCAGACAAATCTGATAAATCGTGAGGCGGGAGTAAGGGGTGTCACGGTCGACAAGGAAGTTTTTGATCTTATCAGCAGAGCAATAAAGATATCCGAACTCACACAAGGGGCGTTCGACCTGACGTACGGGTCCATAGATAAGAGACTTTGGAATTTCGACACCACTATGACTTCGCTGCCGCATCCGGCGGTTGCAAAGAAGATGATTCGACTGATCGATTTCAGGAATATCCACCTCGATGATTCCAATTGTTCCGTTTTCCTCAAGAACAAAGGAATGCGCATTGGATTCGGAGGGATAGGAAAGGGTTACGCAGCGGATCGCGGGAAGAGTCTTCTGATTAGTCTTGGCATCAAGAGCGGTGTTGTTAACGCATCAGGAGACCTTACGGCTTGGGGAACTCAACTCAATGGAAAGCCATGGACCATTGGTATTGCCGATCCCGATACCCGGACCCCGTTTTCATCCATTCCGTTGAGTGAAATGGCAATTGCGACTTCGGGTAACTACGAAAAATTTGCAATCATCGACGGCAAACGCTATTCACATACCATTGATCCGAAAACAGGATTGCCTGTTACGGGAATTAAGAGCGTCTCGATCATAAGTCCAATGGCGGAATTGTCTGATGCACTGGCGACCCCGGTGATGGTTATGGGCATACGCGCCGGACTTGATATGATCAATCAGATGAAAGGCGTCGCCTGCATTGTCATCGACGACGATAACAAAATGTTTACTACAAATAATATATCTTTTAAAAGAACTGGTTATGAAAAATAAAATGATAGCAGTTGCATTTTTTTCACTTTTTGTGCTGGCCGGATGCAAACCCGTTAAAGAATATCAGAAAATGTACTTGAACGATTCCGAGATGGAACTATCGATGCGCAAGGGGCAGAAGTTCGAGAATAATTTTCAATTGTACCGGGAGGGCTCCGCTGGCGCTAACGGAGGAAAAACAGGTGGGGGTTGTGGTTGTAACTAACTTTTGATTTATGATCAGAATACCCATTATAATAATAGCATTCTATCTTTCTATTTTGAATGTTTTTTCGCAGAAGTCTGATACAACCATCTATCAATCACGGAGATTGAAAATTGAGGAAGTTAATTTTGTTTCCAGTTACTATCGACAGGATGGAAACAATGCTGCCGTGACCGGTGGTGTCGGTTCCGAAGAACTCACCGATTTCGCTACGACGCTTGACATCAGGTTGTCTAAGATTGACCGTAAGAGCCGGATCAATTCTTACAATTTCGAAATAGGGATCGATACATATACTTCCGCCTCGTCTGATAAAGTGGACCCATCGACTATATCTTCAGCATCTTCAGGCGATCAAAGAATTTACCCAAGCCTGGCATGGTCAAGATTAAATGACTCGAAGGGTATGACAATTGGGGCGAATGTTTCTGTTTCTTCGGAATACGATTATCTGTCGATAGGGGGTGGCGTCAACGCGTTTAAGGACTCACGTGATAAAAGCCGTCAGGTAGGAGTGAGGATTCAGACCTATCAGGATTTTGTGACCATGATATACCCGATAGAGCTGCGATCGGGACGAACGGGCGGAAAAGAGTCGCGCAATACGTATAGCACGACTTTTTCATACTCACAAATAATAAACACGCGCCTTCAGGTCTTGTTCCTTCTCGACGTTGCTTATCAGAACGGTTTTTTGAGCTTGCCATTCAACCGCGTCTATTTCAGTGACACCAGCGTTGATATAGAGAACTTGCCGGGCAATCGGGTTAAGATCCCCCTCAGCATGCGTGTCAATTATTTCGCTGGAGATATTTTTATCATCAGAGGGTTTTATCGGTACTACACTGACGACTGGGGCTTAAAGAGTAATACAGCGGAAATCGAAACAGCGATCAAAATAACGCCGTTTGTTTCAGTCAGTCCGTTTTACAGGTACTATAGTCAGTCAGGTATCAGGTATTTCGCGGGTTACCAACAACATTTACGGAGCGAATCGTACTATACAAGCGATTACGATCTTTCAACGTTTGATAGTCATTTCGTGGGATCAGGGATCAGACTAGTAGCGCCGAATGGTGTGTTGGGAATTGCAAAATTCAATACGATTGAAATTCGCTACGGCCATTATAGCCGGGAAACGGGACTGGTTTCCAATATTGTATCATTGCATGCAAAGTTCAGGTAGCCTTCTCTGTCATGAAATCTCCCGTGACGGTTGAAATTCCAGCCCGCTTAACTATTGCGCTCGCGAAACGGGATATTTTCAGTCGGGCTCATGGGCTTTCAGACTGTTCGTCAGATGGACTATCTCTTCCTGCATTTTTTCCATTCTTTGCAACAGATGGATGATTGTTTGAATTCCTTCAAGATTGATATCCAGCTCATAGTGCAAGCGAATTATTTTTTCCAGGAATTCCAGTTGGTCGGTGGGAAAGAACAAGTTGTCTTCTACAACAACCGTTTCAATTAATCCGTAATCCCGCAAGGAATGGATAAAGGATAACTCTATATTGTAATGAATACAGAATTCATTTGCAGATACCATTTCTTCCTGTTGCATGACCCACCTATTTTGTTTTTGATAGTTCAGTAAAGAGTTGTCGTTGTTTCTCAGTGAGGTTCGTTGGCAACTTTACCTCATAAGTAACATATAAATCCCCGTATTGCCCATCCATCTTGTAAACGGGAAATCCTTTGCCTTTCAGCCTTACTTTTGTTCCTGGTTGCGTTTCCGGATTTACTTTCATTTTAACTTTTCCATCTAAGGTATCGACCGTGACCTCTCCACCCAGAACGGCCGTATATAGATCAATGGGCACGGTCGTATAAAGATCACTTCCGGATCGTTTGAATTTCGGATGGTTTGCAATTTGAAAGGTGATGTAGAGATCACCTGAGGGTCCGCCATTGACACCAGGACCTCCGTATCCCCTTAGTTTGATGGTTTGTCCGTTTTCAATGCCAGCAGGAATGGTGATGCGGATATTTTTATCGTTGACCTTCAACGTTTGCTGGTGCGTGGTCATGGCACCGGGAAGGTCCAAATGTAGCTCCGCATTGTAATCCTGGCCTCTGAACTTCACGCGTTCATGCCTGGCGGAACCTCCGAACATGGACTCAAAAAAACTGGAGAAGTCGCCGTCGCCAGAAAAATCATCGTGACGGGTATGTTCCTGTCGCCTCTGGTTTTTGCGCTGTTGTTCGAAATGTTCGGCGTGTTCCCAGTCCTTTCCGTATTGATCGTACTTTTTTCGTTTCTCCGGATCGCTCAGTACTTCATTAGCCTCATTGATCTGTTGAAATTTTTTATGAGCCTCTTTGTCATTTGGATTCAGGTCCGGATGGTGTTTCCGGGCCAGTTTACGATAGGCTTTTTTTATATCGTCCTCAGACGCATTCTTGTCAACTTCTAGAATTTTGTAGTAATCAATGAATTCCATAGTGAAACGGCTTTATGAATGAGGCGTTCGCACAAACGCGATTCATTTTAATTTTAATATAGCAAGAAGTCGAAGGTTTGAAAAGTGTTTTTGAATCGATGTTCTCATTTCCCGCTTGCAACAATTTCCGTGTGATTTTCCAAAAATCTATTCTGCCTTAAAGCGCGTGGTTAGTTGATCATTGAGTAACAATTTGCCGAAACCGTAAAAAGAAGATACTGATAAACATCATCTCATCCGGTGACAATTTCCAATCATAGATTGACGTTTCTGCCCTTGGTTTGTGGGCGACCCAATTCAAATGTAAAAGTAGATTTTTGGAGACAAGACACTCCAATTGCCTTTACGACACCTTGAAATTTGAACTTTATAAAAGGGGATATTTGTGACGGATAGTCTTTCAGGCATGGGCCATTGAAATTGAAGCTTGCATGACTCGCGGATTCAATGATGAAAGGGTTGATATATAGGCTTTAACTGATACTTAATTGAAAAACTAAATACAAAATTTATGAAAACCGCAATGTTCGTTTTGCTGGCCTTATTTTTTATCGTCGCATGTGACGATGACGATAACAATAACTCGACTAGTGAAGTGACTAAGGTCAGGAACACCGTCGTTAATGGTCAATGGAAAATCACCTATTTCTTTGATACTGATACCGACGAGACCGATAATTTCGCAGGTTATGTTTTCGAGTTCGCGTCTAACGATATTCTGACCGCTACGAAGGGATCGACTAACGTTTCCGGTTCGTGGTCTGTCACAGATAACGATAGCGGGGATGACCACAGCAACGGAGATTATGACGATATCGACTTTAACATTTCGTTCGCCTCACCCGCTGATTTTGAAGAACTGACAGAGGATTGGGAGATCATTTCCCTGACTTCTACTAAGATCGAATTGCGACATGTAAGCGGGGGCGGTGGAGGTACTGACTTACTAACCTTTGAAAAAATATAAAAGGTATTGTCATGGAAACTCAATCCTTGTGCGACCAACGTCATTCGACAACGTTGACATTTTCCAAACTTCAGACCACGAGCACAGAATTATCAACACTTTTCAGGCATAGTGGATTCGCTGTCAGTCAACATTAAAGTGATCATTGACCGATGTTTCACCTCACGCTCTTCAAGACAAACCAACCACAGCAGCTGCCGTCGTTGGCTGCTTCTCACTGATCTTGCTTATTCCGAATACATGATATTGCCACGGTCGCAAATCCAGGTAAAGGCCGGCCGCCTGAAGATTGTTCCCATCGCGGATGTAGAAATCTTCACCCATCATGTCTTTAAACATCCATTGCGACCCGGCCAATTCCTGGAACGGCAGCTTCAGATAGCATTGAGACTGATGCGGGGCGTAGTTAGCAACGATGATCGTCCGCTCCCCATTCTTACCCAGCCAGCTATGGGCAACGAAGTCGTCGCAGCTGCCATTCCCTTGCCACGCAGATACGCATTCAAGCAATTGCCAGGTACCCTCGCGGAGCGATTGTGTTTTAATAACGTTGAGAAGGCTCATATAGAACGCCTGGATATCGGTGTTTAATGGCTCTTCGGGGGCGCGGACCAAATGGG
>DASVBA010000699.1:0-3610 GCA_036376095.1 Chryseolinea sp. | reverse complement strand
TTAAGGAATGTTGGCAGTGCGGAGAAAACGATCAGGCGGGAAGATATAAAATCGTTAAAGGCATTATCGATGTCGATCATGACGGAAGGACTGGAGAAACAGATTACCGTGGAGGAGATGGCGGATCTACTGGCGTTTTTGAAGAGCAATGAATTGTGAACGGTATATAAGGTATAAGGTATAAGGTATAAGGTATAGGAAAATACTTGAAGAAATGAAAATCAAGACAGCACTAGTTGTGATCAGCGCATTTGTCGCGATCGATGTATTGGGGCAACCGACAACACCAATTAAGTGGCCTGAGGGGAAAAGAGTGGCAGTGAGTCTCAGCTTCGATGACGGCCGGTTAAGTCAGGTTGACAAAGGAACCGCGTTGTTGGATAAATACAATGTGAAGGCTACATTTTACCTGATGCCAAGCTCGCTCAAGGAACGTCTCGAGGGATGGAAGAAGGCTGCGCAAAACGGTCATGAGATTGGCAACCATTCATTAAATCATCCCTGTTCGGGCAACTTTGAATGGTCGCGGCATAAGGCGATCGAAAACTATAGTCTGGAACAGATGCGGAGTGAGCTCATGGACGCAAACAAGCAAATAGAATCGTTGTTAGGAATAAAGTCAGAGGTATTTGCATATCCCTGTGGTCAAACTTTTGTAGGTCGCGGTGTAGACACAAAGAGTTATGTTCCAATAGTAGCGGAATTATTTCTCTGCGGCCGCGGATGGATGAATGAAGCTCCCAATGACCCAACTTACTGCGACTTTGCACAATTGACGGGCGTGGAAATGGACGGGAAAGACTTTGAAGAGATCAAACCCATTATAGAGAACGCCAGACAACATAATTATTGGCTCGTACTCGCAGGCCACGAAATGAATGATTCCGGCGACCAGACCACGCGATTGAGTATGCTGAAAAAGTTAATTGAATATGCACAAGATCCGGCAAACGGCGTTTGGCTTGCGCCTGTTGGTACCGTAGCGAAATACGTACAAAAGAACAAGCCATAAAAACCCGGTTTCCAATAACCCGCACTATCCTCATTGCTCGGGCAAAAAGACCGCTAAATGAATTCGGAAAGCACACAAAACTAAACCAGGGTGCATTGCCATGCCGCTATTCAACCATCGAAGAATCATTGGATTAGTTTGTCAATACTGTTGCGATGTTTTAAATTCCAATACTCTTAGATCATAACCCTCTCATCCTATGGAATACATAACAAAATACAGCGACCAGTTTGCCGCCTGGATCATGACTTATGGCACTAAGCTTCTTGGTGCTATCATCGTTTTTATTGTCGGTTTATATCTGACCAATTGGCTTTCGCGTGCAATTTCGCGTGCCATGTCGCGACGGCACTTTGACGTTTCGCTGCAATCATTTCTTAGCAGCATGATCGGCGTAGGTTTGAAAGTCCTATTGCTCATAACCGTTGCTGGAATGCTTGGAATTCAAACCACATCGTTTGTGGCAATCATCGGCGCGATGGGTCTGGCCGTAGGTCTCGCATTGCAGGGATCTCTCGCCAATTTCGCAGGAGGCGTGCTTATGCTCGTGTTCAAGCCCTTTAAGGTAGGCGATCTCATCGAGTCACAAGGACAAACCGGCGTGGTTCAGGAGATACAGATCTTCAATACCATTTTGTTGACTGCGGACCTCAAGACAATTATACTTGCAAACGGGGCTGTATCAAACGGAACGATCGTCAACTATTCAAAGCATGGAAACCTGCGTGTCGATATAAGTCTCGCCGTCTCACCCGAAAATGATTTTCAAAAAGTAAAAAAAGTCGCGGAAGATGTAATGACGTCGCACCACAAAGTACTCGCAGAACCTAAACCAACCGTTAATATCCAAAAGATGGGCGACGGAATGGTATCCCTGTCAATCAGACCTTTCGCGTTGTCAACCGATTACTGGGATGTGTATTATGAGCTCCAGGAAAACCTAAAAACAGCGTTTGAGAAAAACAACATAACCGCGCCGATACCGATGCAGATACAAATAGCCAGATAGCCCCTCATTGCACACCGAAGCTTCGAAATAACAAAAACCCGAAATGAACATTCTACAAAAATTAATTTTTCCTGCACTGGCGGCATTGTCCTTTCAATTGTGCGCCCAGCCAGATCATATCAAAAGCATCTTTCCTCAAGGCACCCAGTTCTTGCAAAATATTCCTTATGCCAATGATACCTTGAAAAAACATTTGCTGGATATCTACCTTCCTAAAAACGTAAAGCCAAATACACCTGTAGTGATCTGGGTACACGGCGGTGCATGGATGCTCAACGACAAATACGCCGACATGGGTTACATGACCAATACCATCAAGTCGATACTCGAAAAGGGTTATGTCCTGGCTTCTATTGACTACCGCCATAGCACAACAGCGATCTTCCCCGCACAAATTCAGGACTGTAATCTGGCGCTTGAGTTTTTGCACAACAACGCTGCAAAGTATAACATTGACAAGAACAAATTTATTCTCTTCGGTTTTTCCGCGGGAGGGCACCTGGCCTCGTTGCTTGCATTGTCGAATAATAACAATGTAACTGATTTCTATCCTCAGAAGAAGAAAACCAACTTCAAGATCAAAGGAGTCATCGATTTTTACGGGCCTTCTGATTTTTTGTCAATGACAGCAATGGGCGATCCGGAGATGACAGGAGATCCAATCTCCACGTTGTTGGGAAGTTCGCCGCTTAAGAGACCAGACCTGAGTAAAATTGCAAGTCCGGTTAACTATGTAGACAAAGACGATCCACCGTTCATAATTGTCCATGGCGAAAAAGATGAATCGGTGCCTTATCAGCAGTCCGTATTGCTTCAATCTTATCTCAATCTGGCCAACGTAAAAAATGAACTTATCATCGTAAAGGGAGCGCCACACTATGGCGAGATGTTCGACATTGAGGAGATAAGAACCAGGTTGTTAAATTTTCTATCCGAATCGACAAAATAACAACTCGCAGTTTACAAAGGGCGTATGCCGAGGCCGGCAAGCGCACTAAGCTTGTAAGCCCGGCCGAAAGGCAGCAGCTTTCCCGCCACTTCAACGCCGTCCGAGGAAACCGATGAGATAAATTTGGTCGCAATCATGAAGGACCTGTGAATCCTTACGAATGCATGCGCGCTGAGCCGCTTCTGCAAACTGGTGATGCTCTCTCGTGTTACAAGTACCTTATTCTGCAAATGAACCTTCACATATTCATCCATGCTTTCTATGAATGTAATATCAGCGATAGCAATTTTGTGGATCTTACGATCCGACTTCAGATAAATAAAGTTCACATCACCCAGTTCAATCAACTTTGATGGTGAATTGGCCTGGCGTTCAAAGAACTTGTTTACCGCCTTTACAAAACGCTCAAATGAAATTGGTTTCAAGAGATAATCGATCACATCAAGCTCGAAAGCTTCAGGGGCAAAGTCCCGAAACGCGGTGGTAAAGATGATCGCAGGTGGATCCTTTAAAGTGCCGACAAACTGTAGCCCGTCGATCTCCGGCATTTGAATATCGAGAAAGATCAGATCGACACGATGGCTGCGCAAAAAGTTGCCACTTTCGATAGCATTACCACACTCCGCCGTGACTTCCAACC